>CAYYZU010000072.1:0-9004 GCA_964476205.1 uncultured Actinomyces sp.
GCCGAGCACGGCCGCAAGGTGGCCTTCGTCGGGCGCTCGATGGTGCGCAACATGGGAGTGGCACGCGACCTGGGCTACCTCACGATTCCCGGGGGAGTGCTCGTATCCGTCGATGATCTCGCCGACCTCCCCGATGACCAGGTTGTGCTCGTGTGCACCGGATCGCAGGGCGAGCCCATGGCGGTCCTGTCGCGCATCGCCAACAACGACCACCAGATCAAGGCCGGCCCCGACGACACGATCGTGCTGGCCTCCTCTCTCATCCCCGGCAATGAGAACGCCGTCAATCGCGTGATCAACGGCCTCACCCGCAGCGGCGCCGCCGTGGTGCACAAGGGCAACGCCCTCGTGCATGTCTCCGGGCATTGCTCCGCCGGCGAGCTCCTCTACGCCTACAACATCGTCAAGCCGCGCAACGTCATGCCCGTGCACGGTGAATGGCGCCACCTACGCGCCAATGCCGCTCTCGCTGAGCGCACCGGAGTCCCGAGGGATCGCATCGTCCTGGCCGAGGACGGCGTGGTCGTCGACCTCCAGGATGGCGTGGCGCGCATTGTCGGCGCAGTCCCGGTCGGATACGTCTTCGTCGATGGAGCGAGCGTGGGCGATATCACCGAGGCGGCGCTGACCGACCGTCGCGTGCTCGGCAACGAGGGCTTCATCTCGATCTTCGCCGCCGTCGACATCACCGGCGGCAAGGTGGTGGCGGGTCCGGAGATCGAGGCCCGCGGCTTCCACGAGGATCCCGAGGTCCTCAAGCCGGTGCGCGATGAGGTCCGCATCGAGCTGGAGCGGGCCCTGGCCGACGGCGTGGTCGACGCGCACCAGTTGCAGCAGCGGGTGCGCCGGGTCGTCGGCCGCTGGGTGTCCCAGACGCACCGACGCCGGCCCATGATCATCCCCGTCGTCGTGGAGGCCTGAGCCCCCTTCGCTCGCGACACGCGTGACTCCTGTGACGCCCGGGATTCCTGCTACCCACGGGTACTCTCGGGACATGGCGAGTCGATCCAGCGCGCCCCCGCGCAGCCGCACCTCGGGCACCTCCTCCACGAGGAAGTCGGCCTCGGGCAGCAGCCCGTCCCGATCGACCCGTGCCACGTCAACCCGCACGCCGGCGACAAAGTCCGCTCCCAGTCGCTCGCGTTCGACCAAGCCCACACCCGCCAAGACCGCCCGTCGACCAGCCCGTAGCGGGCCGGGGCCCGTGGCCCGCGCCGTGTCCGGATTCGGTCGTGCCCTAAGGGCACTGTGGCTCAGCCTTGCCCACGCCATCGGGGGTGCGGCGCGTCGTGTGGGCCACGGTGCACGAGACCTCGACGACGTCCACCGTCGAGACGGCCTCGGCTTGCTCTTCGTCGCCCTTGCCGTCATCGTCGCCGCCGCGGTCTGGTTCGGGGTCGATGGATGGTTCACGGCGGGACTGGGCACCGTGTCGGCGTACCTCCTCGGAGCCTTCGACATTGCCGTCCCCGTGCTGCTGCTGATCCTCGGGTGGCGCACGCTTCGCCACCCCGAGGATCACGTCACCAACGGCCGCCTGCTGGTGGGCGGGCTGGCCCTCCTCCTCGCGGCCGCGGGACTGTGGCACCTGGTGCAGGGGTCACCCACGCCCAGCGACGGATTCGACGCTCTGTCTGCCGGCACCGGCATCACCGGGTGGGTCACGACCGCCCCGATTTCGGCAGCTCTGGGCCCTGTGGTCACCGGAGTGCTCCTGGCGCTCCTCGCTCTCTTCGGCATCCTCGTCCTCACGGCAACCCCGCTGATGGCGGTGCCCCAGGCGTTCGGCAAGGCCTTCTCCCACGTCCTGCGCCCCGGCTCGGGTGGTCGCGGTGTCGATGTCGAACTCGACTCGTACGCCGCGGACGAGGTCGATGGCTTTGTCCTTGAGGATGATGCTGACGCGATCGCACGGGATGACTACGAGATCGATGCCGATGCGGAGGCGGAGTTCCTCGTGTCAGCGGCGGAGCCGGCAGGCCCGGCGCTCGGTCTCGCCGGTGCGGCGCGCGAGATCGCGGACGCGGCGCGCTTTGACACCTCGGCATCGGTGTCCACTCCACGCGACGAGACAAGCGAGATCCCCATCGTGTCGGCGGACGCTCCGCCCATGCCTGCGCCCGTGCCTCCACCCACCCCCGCTCCCGCGCCTGTCCCCGCGCCCTCGGGCCCGGCCGAGCAACTGCAGCTGGACAGGGCCATTGACTACCGCCTCCCCGAGCCCAAGATGCTCAAGGCCGGCCCTGCGCCGCGTGCGCGCACCAAGGCCAACGACGCCGTCGTCGCCTCGCTGACCCAGGTGCTCGAGGAGTTCAGCATTGACGCCCGCGTCACCGGCTTCACGCGCGGTCCCACGGTCACTCGCTACGAGATCGAGCTGGGCCCGAGCGTCAAGGTCGAGCGCGTGACCGCGCTCAGTCGCAACATCGCCTACGCCGTCGCGAGTCCTGAGGTGCGCATCCTCAGTCCGATCCCGGGCAAGAGCGCCATCGGCATCGAGATCCCCAACATCGACCGCGAGCTCGTCAGCCTCGGCGACGTGCTGCGCTCCGACGCCGCGGTGGACGAGCATCACCCGATGACCGTCGCGCTCGGCAAGGACGTCGAGGGTGGCTATGTCGTCGCCAATCTCGCCAAGATGCCGCACCTGCTCGTCGCCGGTGCGACGGGAGCAGGCAAGTCGAGCTGCATCAACTCGCTCATCACGTCGATCCTCATGCGCGCGACCCCTGACGACGTGCGCATGATCCTGGTCGATCCCAAGCGCGTAGAGCTCACCGCCTACGAGGGCATCCCGCACCTCATCACGCCGATCATCACCAATCCGAAGAAGGCGGCCGACGCGCTGCAGTGGGTCGTCAAGGAGATGGATCACCGTTACGACGACCTCGCGCACTTCGGCTTCCGTCACATCGACGACTTCAACAAGGCCGTGCGCACCGGCAAGCTCACGCCGCCTCTGGGTAGCGAGCGCGTGCTGCGCCCGTATCCCTACCTGCTCGTCATCGTCGACGAGCTCGCCGACCTGATGATGGTAGCTCCGCGCGACGTCGAGGATTCCGTCGTGCGCATCACACAGCTGGCGCGCGCCGCAGGGATCCACCTGGTCCTCGCGACCCAGCGCCCGAGCGTTGACGTCGTCACCGGCCTCATCAAAGCCAACGTGCCGAGCCGACTGGCCTTCGCGACTTCCTCGCTCGCGGACAGCCGCGTCATCCTCGACCAGCCCGGAGCCGAGAAGCTCGTAGGCCAGGGCGACGGGCTCTTCCTTCCCATGGGTGCGAGCAAGTCCCAGCGCATCCAGGGCGCTTTTGTCTCCGAGACCGAGATCCGCTCGGTCGTGCGCTACGCGCGCGAGCAGATGGATCCGGACTATCGCGAGGACGTCACAAGCCCGGTCGCCGCCGGCAAGCAGATCGACGAGGAGATCGGCGACGACCTCGACCTGCTGGTCCAGGCCGCTGAGCTTGTCGTGACCACTCAATTCGGCTCGACTTCGATGCTCCAGCGCAAGCTCCGCGTCGGATTCGCCAAGGCAGGTCGTCTGATGGACCTCCTGGAGTCGCGCGGCGTCGTCGGTCCGAGTGAGGGCTCCAAGGCGCGCGAAGTGCTGCTCAAGCCCGATGACCTTCCCGGCTTCCTCATGGACATTCGCGGCGGATCCTGATCGCCGCTGCCGGCCTCCGTCCGCGGGTGCTCGGCAGCGGAAGTCCCGCATTGCCGGGACAGGTGATCGTGGGCTGCCAGAGGCTTGTTGCGCCTTCGCGCCTTTAGCCTGGCTTCATGTCCGATGCGACGCTGGCGACCCCAGGGGCCCTCATCGGCGACGCCCTGCGCCAGCGGGGCCTCACCCTCGACGATCTCGTGCAATCGACCCGGCTGCGTCGGGGGCTCCTCGAGCAGATGGAGTCGGATGATTTCGCGGACACCGGGGGTGACGTCTACGCCCGTGGCCACCTGCGGGTCATTGCGGGAGTGCTGGACATCGATCCCGACGTGATCCTCGCGGCGTACGACGAGGCACCTAGCGTCCGGCGGCCGCCCGCGCCCTGAGTTCTCGTCGCGTGTCTCTACCCTGAGGGGGTGGATCCTCGAGTCGGTGTGCTGCGCCTGGGCTGTGCGCGCAATGACGTCGACGCCGACGAGCTCGAGGCGCGACTGGTCGCCGAGGGAATCCCCGTCTCCGAGGACGCGGGCGAGGTCGACGTGCTCCTGGTCAACACCTGCGGCTTCGTGGCCTCCGCCAAGAAGGATTCAATCGACGCCATCCTGGCCGCTGCCGACACCGGTGCGCGGGTCGTTGTGACCGGCTGCCTCGCCGAGAGATACGGCCACGAGTTGGCCGACTCGCTGCCCGAGGCGGCGGCGGTGCTCAGCTTTGACGACTACGCCGATATCGCCGATCGCGTACGCCGTGTCGCTGCGGGAGAGACCCTCGAGGCGCACGTGCCCACTGACCGCCGCCGCCTTTTGCCCCTGGCGCCCGCGGAGCGAGCCGGATCGGCTTCGGCCCCCGGTCACGCGGGTCTGCGGCGTGCCGTGACCGGGCCCGTGATGTCGGTGAAGCTTGCCTCGGGGTGCGACCGTCGATGCACCTTCTGTGCCATCCCGTCGTTCCGCGGATCGTTCGTGAGTCGACGACCGGAGCAGGTCATGGGCGAGGTTGCGGATCTCGTCGAGGAGGGCGTCCGCGAGATCGTGCTCGTGAGCGAGAACTCCACGTCCTACGGCAAGGACCTCGGCGATATCCGCATGCTGGAGGGCCTGCTGCCGGCATTGGCTCGCGTGCCGGGGATCCTGCGATTGCGCGTCAACTACCTGCAGCCTGCTGAGATGAGGCCCGGCCTCGTGGACGTCATCGCGGGCACACCCGGTGTCGCGCCGTACTTTGACCTGTCCTTCCAGCACGCCAGCCCGCGCGTGCTGCGGCGCATGCGCCGCTTTGGCGGCACCGACGACTTCCTGGGTCTGCTCGAGGCGATCCGCGCGCGTGACCCACGCGCGGGAATCCGCACCAATGTCATCGTGGGCTTCCCCGGTGAGACAGAGGAGGACCTCGACGAGCTCGCCACCTTCCTGGAGGCCGCGCGCCTCGACGCGGTGGGCGTCTTCGGCTATTCCGACGAAGAGGGCACCGAGGCTGCCGGCATGGACGGCCATCTTCCCGACGACGAGGTGGAGAGACGGACCGCGCGCATCGCTGCGCTTGTGGACGAGTTGATGCTCGAGCGTGCCCAGGAGCGCGTGGGCGAGGAAGTCGAGCTGCTCGTGGAGGAGTCCGGGCTTGCTCGCGCCGCACACCAGGGTCCCGACGATTCCGCCACGATCATCGATCCGTCTTACGCCGTGGGAGAGGTCGTGCGGGCCGTTGTCGCAGGCACGGACGGCGTCGACCTCGTGGCGGCGCCTCGATGAGGCCCGAGGACGCGCCCGAGTCCCATGCCCTGACGGGGGTGCCCGACCACGCGGGCGATCCCATCGGCACTTCGCGCTGGGTCACCCTTCCCAACTTCCTCACGCTTGTCCGACTTCTCCTCGTTCCTGTGCTTGCCGTGCTGCTGCTCGCCGACGATGGGCTTGATCCCGCGTTGCGCTGGGCAGCGACCGCCGTCTTCGTCATTGCGGCACTCACCGACCTGGCGGACGGCGAGATCGCTCGGCGCAGCGGCACGGTGACGACGGTCGGCAAGATCGCGGACCCGGTCGCCGACAAGGCCCTCACGGGTGTCGCGCTCATCGGCCTCTCTGTGCTCGGTGACCTGCCCTGGTGGGTGACCATCGTCATCCTCGTGCGCGAGGTCGGCGTGACGGCGCTGCGCTTCGTCGTGATCCGCCATGGAGTCATCCCCGCGTCCCGAGGCGGCAAGGCCAAGACGGTCGCGCAGGTCATCGCCATCGCGCTCTATCTCGCGCCGCTGGACGCGTGGGCCGATCCCGTGCGCGTCATCGCGATGGGTATCGCGCTTGTGCTCACCATCGTCACCGGCATTGACTACGCCGTGCGCGCCTGGCGCCTGACCAAGGCCGCGTCGTGACCGCGGTGGACGCCGCGGACCTCATCCACGCGCTCATCGCGCGCGATGCCACCGTCGCCACGGCCGAGAGCCTTACCGGGGGACTGGTGTGCGCGGCGCTCACCTCCGTCCCGGGCTCGTCGGCGGTCGTGCGCGGCGGCGTCGTGTCCTATGGCGTGAGCGTCAAGGCCGACCTTCTCGGCGTCGACCGGCAACTGCTGGATCGCCAGGGTGCGGTCGACCCGGCCGTCGCGGTCCAGATGGCGGTCGGGGCGCGCAGGGTGCTGGACAGTGACTACGCCGTAGCAACGACCGGATCGGCCGGCCCGGACCCCGATCCGGGTGGCCCGATGACCGGTCCCATTCCACCCGGTCGGGGCTTTGTCGCGGTCGCCGGCCCGGGGATCGAGATGGTGGCCGGCTTCTCCTGCGAGGGCGAGGACCGGGTCGGCGTACGCCGCCACGCGGTCGATGCTGCCCTCGCGCTGCTCAGACGTGTCCTCGCCGAGACCGGTGACGACGGGCGATCGTCGGCTGGTGCGGGTAGCGTGGAGCCGTGATCGTGCTTCGCGAGGTCCTCGGTGCCGAATTGCGCCGCGTCCGCCTACTCCAGGGCCGCACCCTGCGGGACGTGTCCGCAGCGGCATCGGTCTCGCTGGGATACCTGTCCGAGGTCGAGCGCGGCGAGAAGGAAGCCTCGTCGGAGATGCTGCTGGCCATCTGCGGCGCGCTCGGCGTGCCGTTGTCGACGGTCCTCGCCACCGTGGCCCACGACGTCGCCGGGCTCGAGGGCGCGCCCGTCGTACGCGCCGCCTAGCCCCCCACCGCCGCAGGCTGGCAGTGCGGGCACCAGTAGGCGTCCCGCTCGTGCTCCCCGCTGCGCTGCTTGGCGTAGCTGATCCGAGTGCCGCAGCGCAGGCATTGCCGGCCGGCTCGCCCGTAGACGTAGTGCTGCTCGCGCAGGTCGCCCGTCGAGGCCTGGGCACCCCGGGCGCGGTTGGCGCCCATGAGCGCACGGCCCGTTTCCACCAGCGCGGTGAGGTCGGGGATGGAGCCGACGGGCGCCTGAGGTGGGATGCCGCGTAGGAAGAGCGTCTCGCTCACGTAGATGAGCCCGAAGCCCGCGACGATGGACTGGTCGAGGAGTGCGTCTCCGATGGCTCGGTCCGGGACTGCGCCGAGCCGGGCGATGACCTCCGCGATGTCGACATCCTCATCAAGGATGTCCGGTCCCAGACGTCCGAGGAGAGTCTCCTGGCCGCGGGCATCGAGGAGTTCGACCACGGGCAGGCGGTAGCCCACGGCCTGCCAGTCGGCCGTCTCGAGCACCGCGCGCACCTGCCAGTCCGGGCCGCCCTTCCAGGGACGCCCGTGTCGGTAGAGATGCCACGAGCCGTCCATGCGGAAGTGCGTGTGCAGCGCAAGCCCGGCGCCCAGATGGAACAGCAGGTGCTTGCCGTAGGCACGCACCGACTCGACCGTGCGACCGCTGAGGTCCGTGGTGGCGAGCCGGGGCACGCGCAGGTCGGCCGCGGTGAGCACGTCGCCGGCGAGGCAGTCATCCAGGCGGCGCGCGGCCAGCCAGACGGTGTCGCCCTCAGGCATGCACCGATTCTGGGCCCTCGGCGGCAGCGGCGCCCTCCGACGCCTCGCGGTCGCGCCGGACGATGCGCACGACGTAGGTGATGGCGAGCGCGGCGATCGTGACCAGCACGGCGTACGCCGTCCACCATGCGGCAGCGGGGGCGTCGAGCGCCATGAGGATGAGGCGGGCATTGAGCAGGAGGATGAAGCAGCCGACGACCACGCCGAGGATGCGCGGGTTGAGGAAGCGCACGAGCCAGGCAGCGAAGGGAGCGGCGATCACGCCGCCGATGAGCAGCGCCAGCACGATGCCAAGGTCGATCCCCGCCGTGCCGAGGCCGACGAGGAAGCCCAGGCTCGCGGCGAGTGCCACGATGAATTCCGCGGTGTTGACGGTGCCGACCACGCGCGCCGGGGTGAGGCGCCCGTCGGCCAGCAGTGTGGGTGTCGTCACCGGTCCCCAGCCGCCGCCACCGGTCGCATCGACGAAGCCACCCACGAGTCCGAGCGGGATCATGAGCCGGTTGCCCGGCGTGCCGGGCTTGCGCCGCGGCGCACGGCCCATGACGAATCGGATCACGATGTAGATGCCGAGGAGGAAGAGCAGTGTGCCGGTGAAGGGCACCGCGGCCTTGGTGGAGAGGTTCGACAGCACGGTCGCGCCAGCGAAGGCTCCGACGGCGCCGGGAAGGCCGATGCGGCGTACGCCGGCCCAGTCGACGTTGCCGAAGCGGGCGTGAGCAGCTCCGGACGCGGCGGCGGTGCCGAGCTTGGCGAGGTGCACTGAGGCGGACGCCAATGCGGGGGAGAGCCCAACCGCGAGCAGCAGGGTTGTCGAGGTGACTCCGAAGCCCATGCCGAGCGCGCCGTCGATGAAGGAGGCGCCGAATCCGGCCAGGGCGATGAGGATGAGCCCGGTCATGTCTCTCCGTCCGCAGAACTCTCAGGTGCCAGGGCCCGGCGTAAAGACCCTATTGTCACGTATGAGAGGTGACAATAGCACGAAAGCGCCATCCCACGAGAAGGCCGACAGGTCGTGTCGCCCCGGTGCGTCGCGAACTTTGAGCCCACGAGGTCGGTTTTCGGCATTCTCCGCTCGAAGTTCGCCCCGGGGAGGTCGATCAGTGCCAGGCGGCGGGGTCTTCGGTGAGCTTGCGAACCCGGGCGGGCAGGTGCTCCTCGACGACATCGGCCAGGCTCACCGCCTCCAGGATCTGCCGCTCGGCGGCTCGGAGGGCGACGAGCACCTGAGGGAGCCCTGAGGCGGCCCCCGAGTAGTGGAGGTCTTCGGGACGGGTGCCGGAGACGTTGGTGAGAGGCCCGTCGATGGCGCGGATGACGTCGGCCAGGGAGATCTCGGCGGCAGGGCGGGCGAGGGTCCAGCCGCCCTCGGGTCCCCGGCGGGC
>CAYYZU010000073.1:0-8865 GCA_964476205.1 uncultured Actinomyces sp.
TCATGCGCACGTACGCCGGGCACTCCTCGCCGGCGGAGTCCAATGCGCTCTACCGTCGCAACCTGGCCAAGGGCCAGACGGGCCTGTCCGTTGCCTTCGACCTGCCGACCCAGACCGGCTACGACCCCGACAGCCCCATGGCCGCGGGCGAGGTCGGCAAGGTGGGGGTGCCGGTGGCGGACCTGGCCGACATGCGCCGCCTCTTCGACGGCATCCCGCTCGGCACGATGAACACGTCGATGACGATCAACGCCACGGCGATGTGGCTCTATGCGCTCTACGTCGTGGCGGCTGAGGAGCAGGGTGTCGCGGAAGCCGAACTCCAGGGCACGACGCAGAACGACATCATCAAGGAGTACCTCTCCCGAGGGACTTACATTTTCCCTCCGCGTCCTTCTTTGCGTCTGATCACCGACATGATCGTGCACACCGTCGAGCACGCGCCGTCCTGGAATCCCATCAACATCTGCAGCTACCACCTGCAGGAGGCCGGCGCGACACCGGTGCAGGAGATCGCGTTTGCCATGTCGACGGCGATCGCTGTCCTCGACGGCGTACGCGACTCCGGACAGATGCCGCCCGAACGCTTTGGCGACGTGGTGGGGCGTATGTCCTTCTTCGTCAACGCCGGGGTCCGCTTCGTCGAGGAAATGGCGAAGATGCGTGCCTTCGTCCAGCTGTGGGACGAGGTCACGAGGGAACGCTACGGCGTGATCGATCCTGCGCAGCGTCGCTTCCGCTACGGCGTCCAGGTCAACTCACTCGGGCTGACCGAGGCGCAGCCAGAGAACAACGTCCAGCGCATCGTCCTCGAGATGCTGGCCGTGACCCTGTCGCGCGATGCACGCGCGCGCGCCATCCAGCTCCCGGCCTGGAATGAGGCGCTCGGGCTGCCCCGTCCGTGGGACCAGCAGTGGTCGCTGCGCATCCAGCAGGTCCTCGCCGAGGAGACCGACCTGCTGGAATACGACGACATCTTCGCGGGCTCGCGCGTCATCGAGGAGCTCGTGGAGCGACTCGTGACCGATGCGCGTGCCGAGATGGAGCGGATCGCCGAGATGGGCGGCGCCGTCGCGGCCATCGAGAGCGGATACATGAAGTCCGAGTTGGTGCAGGCCCACGCGGAGCGACGCGCGCGCGTCGAGTCGGGCGAGCAGGTCATCGTCGGTGTCAACAAGCACGTGGAGTCCGAACCCAATCCCATGCTTGCCGATCTAGACGCCGCCATTCAGGCTGTCGACCCCGCTGTCGCGGCCCAGGCCATCGACGGAGTGGTCCGTTGGCGCGCCGAGCGCGATCCCCAGGCCGTGGCAGCGGCCCTGGCCGAACTGCGCGCGGTCGCCGAGGGGGACGCCAATCTCGTGCCTGCCTCCCTGGCGTGTGCGCGCGCGGGAGTGACCACGGGGGAGTGGGCTGACGCTCTGCGCGGAGTGTTCGGAGAGTTCCGCGCGCCTACGGGCGTGACTTCGTCCATTGCCGCGGGTGCTCCCACCGATGAACTGGACGCCGTGCGGGAGGCCGTGCGATCCACCGGAGAGGAACTCGGGTCGCGGCTGCGATTCCTCGTGGCCAAGCCCGGTCTCGACGGGCACTCCAATGGGGCCGAGCAGATCGCCGTCCGTGCACGCGATGCCGGCTTCGAGGTGATCTACCAGGGAATCCGCCTGACGCCCGAGCAGATCGTCGCGGCCGCGGTCGACGAGGACGTCGATGTCGTGGGGATCTCGATTCTGTCCGGGTCGCATCGTGAGCTCGTGCCCGTCGTCGTCGATGGCCTTAGGGCAGCGGGCATGGACGACACCGTCGTGGTCGTGGGCGGGATCATCCCCGATGCCGACGCGGACTACCTGCGCGAGCGCGGGGTGGCTGCCGTCTTCACTCCCAAGGACTACGACGCAACGGCGATCATGGGAGCGGTGCTCGACGAGATCAGGTCCGCTCGTGGGCTCACCTCGGCGACGCGATGAGAATCGTCGTCGCCCGATGCACAGTGGATTACGCGGGACGCCTCACCGCCCATCTGCCCGAAGCTGTCCGCGTCCTCATGGTCAAGGCGGACGGCTCCGTGCTCGTCCATGCCGATGGCGGGTCCTACAAGCCCCTCAACTGGATGAGTCCGCCGTGCGCCCTTGCGATCGATGACGCAGAGGAGCACCAGAGGTGGGTCGTGACGAACAAGGCGGGTGAGACCCTGACCATCACGGTCCTGGACGTCCACCATGACTCTCACCACGAGCTCGGAGTCGATCCTGGCCTGGTGAAGGACGGGGTCGAGGCGCATCTGCAGAAGTTGCTCGCCGAGCACGTGGAGACGCTAGGCACCGGGTGGTCTCTCGTGCGTCGGGAGTTCCCCACCGCCATCGGGCCCGTCGATCTCCTGTGCCGAGACTCATCCGGAGCGGCCGTGGCCGTGGAGATCAAGCGGCGGGGCGAGATCGACGGCGTGGAGCAGCTCACGCGCTACCTCGAATTGCTCAATCGGGACCCGCTTCTCGCGCCGGTAGCAGGGGTGTTCGCGGCGCAGGAGATCAAGCCTCAGGCCCGCACTCTCGCCGAGGATCGAGGGATCCGGTGCGTGGTCCTCGACTATGACGCCCTCCGGGGCATGGACGACTCGGGCTCGCGACTCTTTTGACATGGCTGGGATGGGAGACTGACCGCATGGAGATCATGACCGTCGGAGTGGTGGGCCTGGGCACCATGGGAGCGGGCATCGCCGAAGTATGCGCGCGCCACGGATACCGAGTGCTGGCCATCGAGCCCGATGCCGACTCCCTCGAGCGGGGCCGTGCCTCGATCTCGCGGTCGACGGAGCGCGCGGTGTCGCGCGGCAAGCTCACCGAGGCCGAGCGCGCGGAGATGCTGTCGAGGATCTCCTTCTCCACGGAACTCGAGGACCTCGCATCCGTGGACCTTGTGGTCGAGGCTATTCCCGAGGACCTCGACACGAAGCGCGAGCTCTTCGGCAGACTCGACAAGATCACTCCGCCGCACGCGATCCTGGCCTCCAACACCTCGTCGCTGTCGGTCACCGAGATTGCCGTCGCCACGAGCCGGCCCGCGCGCGTGGCCGGACTGCACTTCTTCAACCCGGCCCCGGTGCAGGCCTTCGTCGAGGTGGTCCGAACCGTGGTCACCGATCCTTCCGTGATCGATGATCTCGTGGCGATGGCTCGCTCGCTGGGCAAGGAGCCGGTGGTCATCGGAGACCGCGCGGGCTTCATCGCCAACGCCCTGCTCTTCGGCTACCTCAACCAGGCCGTCTCGATGTACGAGGCCAACTACGCCTCGCGCGAGGACATCGACGCTGCGATGCGCATGGGCTGCGGCTATCCGATGGGCCCGCTTGCCCTCCTTGACCTCATCGGGCTCGACACGGCGTACCAGATCCTCGACACGATGTACCGCCAGAGCCGTGACCGGCTGCACGCTCCCGCCCCGATCCTCAAGCAGATGGTGACCGCGGGACTCAAGGGCCGCAAGACCGGTCGAGGTTTCTACACCTACGCCGCCCCGAACTCCCCGGAGATCGTCGAGGACGGGAGCGCCGCAGGCGCCGACTCGAACGTCGAGCCGCTGCCCGTGCAGAGCGTCGGCGTCGTGGGCTCCGGGACCATGGCCACCGGTATCGCGGAGGTCCTCGCCAAGGGCGGCTTCGATGTCACGCTCGTGGCGCGCTCCGAGTCGAGTCTCGCGCGTGCTCTCGCCACTCTCGACAAGTCACTTGAGAAGGCGGTGCAACGCGGCAAGCTCGAGGCGGCCGACCGCGATGCGATTCGCTCGCGCGTGACCGGCACTGCCTCCCTGGATGAGTTGGCCCAAGCAGACCTGGTCGTCGAGGCGGTCGTCGAGGAGATCAGCGTCAAGACCGCGCTCTTCGAGAACCTCGACGAGATCTGCAAGCCCGGCGCGATCCTCGCCACGACCACCTCGAGTCTTCCCGTGATCGAGCTTGCCGCGGTGACATCGCGACCCCAGGACGTCGTCGGGCTGCACTTCTTCAACCCGGCTCCCGTCATGCGCCTTGTCGAGGTCGTGCGCACGGTGTCCACCTCGCCGGTGACGCTCGCGACAGCGGTGGATGTCACGCAGCGCGCTGGCCGGCATCCGGTGGTGTGCGGTGACCGAGCGGGATTCATCGTCAATGCCCTTCTCTTCCCCTACCTCAACGATGCGGTGGGCATGCTGGAGGCCAACTACGCTTCCGCAGACGACATTGACCTGGCTATGAAGAAGGGCTGCGGCTATCCCATGGGCCCCTTCGAGCTTCTCGACGTGGTGGGGCTTGACGTATCCCTGGCGATCCAGCAGACGCTCTACCGCGAGTTCCGGGAGCCAGGCTTCGCGCCCGCCCCACGGCTCGAGCACCTCGTCACGGCGGGCTACCTCGGCCGCAAGACCGGCCGCGGCTTCCGCGCGTACGAGTAGTCGTGGCTCGTCGTCGTCCGGCGCGCAAGCCGGCTGCTCCTCGCGTGGACGTGATCGAGGAGCACCCTGACGGCGACTTCTACGTCCGGCCCATCACGGGCTCCTCCTCGACGAAGGCCTATCGCTGCCCCGGATGTGATCACGAGATCTTCCCCGCGACTCCCCATGTCGTGGCGTGGCCGGTCGATCGCGGGGCCGAGGAGCGACGGCACTGGCACACGCCGTGCTGGAAGGCGCGGGGCCGACGGGGGCCCACTCGATGACGGACGCAGCAGGCGAGGAGATCCGGGCGTCGAGTGTGCTACCTGCGGATCGACGCCCCATTGAGCTCGTGACCGCCGACGGCCTGCGGCTGGTGGGCGAGGTTGCGCTGCCGGCGGGACGGCAGCCTCAGGCGACGCTCGTGTGCGTCCATCCCCTGCCCACGCACGGCGGGATGATGGACAGCCATCTCCTGCGCAAGGCGGCCTGGCGTCTGCCCGCACTCGCGGATATCGCCGTCGTGCGCTTCAACACACGAGGCACGACGTCAGCCGCAGGCACCAGTGATGGGGCGTTCGACGCCTCCGAGGGCGAGGGCCGTGATCTCGCGGCGGCGGTGGCATGGGTCCGTGAGCAGGGCCTGCCGAATCCCTGGCTGCTCGGCTGGTCCTTCGGCACCGACGTCGTGCTCAGGCACGGCGTCGACCTCGATCCGGCCGGGGTGATTCTCCTGTCTCCACCCCTGCGCTACACCACACCGGCGGAACTGGCCCGATGGAACGACGTGGGCTGCCCGGTGGTGTGCCTCGTGCCGGAGAATGATGACTACCTGCGCCCGAGCGAGGCGCACGAGCGGTTCGCGCTCGTGCCCCGGGCCGAGATCGTGGTGGGGCAGGACATGGGGCACCTGTGGGTCGGCGAGCCCGCAGTGCGTACCGTGCTCGCTGAGGTGGCGGCCCGGATGCGTCCGGGACAGCCGGCACTGGAATGGACCTGGCCCGACGCGCGCGCTCAGGCAGAAGGAGCAATGGAGAGGTGGACCGACCTATGAGCTTCGACCTCACGGGCAAGAAGGCACTCGTCACGGGAGCATCGCGCGGCATCGGCCGCGGCATCGCCGTGGCCTACGCCGCCGCCGGCGCAGACGTGGCGCTGCTGGCACGCAACGCTGACCTCCTCGCTGAAGTGGCCGGAGAGGTCGAGGCGCTGGGTAGGCGCGCGGTGGTCGTCACCACGGACGTCATGGATGCCGACGCGACGCGGGCAGCAACCACCGAGGCGATTGCTGCCCTCGGCGGCCTCGACGTCCTTGTCAACAACGCGGGCGGCAACTCCTTCTCGATCCCGGTCGCGCAGATGCGGATGAGCGGCTGGGAGAAGACCATGCGACTCAACCTCGACTCCATCGTCCACATCACCCAGGAGAGCCTCCCGGCACTCGGCGACGGTGGCGGCTCCATCGTCAACGTCTCCTCGGTCGCCGGCCTGCGAGGTGCGCCCACCATGGCCCACTACGGCGCTGCCAAGGCTGCCCTCATCTCGCTCACCCAGTCCCTCGCCGTGGAGACGGCGTGGATGGGCGTGCGCGTCAATGCCCTGGTGCCCGGCTGGATCGAGACCGACCTCACCGATTTCCTGCGCGCAAGCGACGATGCAGAACGCGCGGCGCTCGCTCGCGTGCCCATGCAGCGCTGGGGTCGCGTCGAGGAGATCGCCGAGCCGGCTGTATTCCTCGCCAGCGATGCCGCCTCCTTCATGACCGGCCAGGTGCTGGTGGTCGACGGCGGCCTGTCCGCGATGCCGTAGCGGACTGCAGTAGCAACGTGGCCCGCTATCTCCTCCTTCACGCATTTCCCTTCGATGGTGCGATGTGGAACTCGGTTGCCGAGCTCCTCCGCGCAGAGGGCCACGAGGTTCTCGCGCCCGACCTGCGAGGCTTCGGCAGTGCGCCGCTGGGTCAGCGCAGCCCCGCTGTCGGCGTCATGGTCGATGACGTGCTCGCGCTGATCGGAGAGGAGCCCGCTGTCATCGCGGGATGCTCGATGGGTGGCTACGTCGCCTTGGGCATCGCGGCGCGCCGTCCCGATCTCGTGGCCGGGCTCGCCCTGGTCGATACCAAGGCGACGGCCGATCCCGAAGGGGCTCGCGCCCTACGCGAGCGCATCGCGGGAATCGCCGAAGAGGGTGGCGACTGGAGCGCGGGCATGATTGACGGACTGCTTGGCGCGACGACGCGACGTACGCGCCCTGATCTCGTGGCCGCGGTCGAGGGTGCCATCGCTGTGGCGCCGCGAGCGACCGTCGCCTGGGCGCAGCGCGCCATGGCGGCTCGCCCCGACGCGCGGGCGTCCCTTGCGCTGCTCACGGCACCTGTCGCGGTGGTCATGGGGGAGGAAGACACGATGAGCCCGCTGGCCGAGCAGGACCTCATCCGGGAGGCCGTGCCCCACGCCGCATGGGTGCCGATCCCGTCAGCGGGCCACCTCACGCCGCTCGAGGCACCTGAAGCGGTGGCTGGCGCGCTGCTCGGCCTCGTGGCCGGGCGCGGCGACTAGCCTGCGGCGCTCGGATCCATGCCGACGGCGCGCATGATCTCGCGCACGAAGGCCTTGATGCCCGACGGCCACTGCGGGTGCGTGCCATCGCTGACGAAGTACTCGGGATTGTCTGCTGACACGGCGTACCAGTCGGCGATCACGGCGTTGGGATAGTCGGGGACCACCTCGGCGATCAACTCGTTGTTGGGCTCCATCCACGGGCGTGGGACGTTGGTATTGACGATCACCACGCGCTCCCGGTCGCTGAGGATGTCGAGCATCTCGCGCAGTTGGTCCTCGGTGAGGATGCCGTTGGTGCCGGTGTGGATGACGACCGTGGGCGCGAGGAGTCCCTTCTTGGACAACTTCTGCACGCGCTCGAGGACGCCCGATGCCTGGCGGCTCACCTCGGCGTCGACCTGGCTCCCGTCGATCTTCTCCATGAGTTGCCCGGCGACCCCGAGCATGACGGAGTCGCCGATGGCGGTGAGCGCGCCGTTGGAATTGGTGGGGAGCCCATCGGCAGAGGGGGCGCTCGGCTGCTCGCTCGCACCTGAGGAGGGAGAGGGGCTCTGCGAAGCTCCCGGGCCGGGTGTCGTGCCCTGCTCGTCGATGAGGATCTCCGTCGGACCGCCATCGTCGATACCGATGGCGGCGGCGACGTCCTCGGGAATGGCCTGGTCGACCGGCTTGGCCGTCGCCAGGCCCGCGCCCATCAGCCCGAGGGCCGCGATCGCGACGCCGCTGCTCGCGAGCACACGCCTGCCGAGGTAGGCACGCTCGTCGGGATCGGACTCGCGCCACCGGGTCATGAAGGCCCCGATGGCCCCGCGGCGGATGGGAATCTCGACGTAGCGGTAGGACAGCTCAGCGACGAGGAAGGTGAGCCCGAGGCGCAGTGCGAGTAGTGCCGGGCCATCGAGCGGGATGTCGAGGTCCGGACGCGTGATGACATAGATGGGCCAGTGGTAGAGGTACAGGCCGTAGGAGCGTTGGCCGATGTATCGCCAGGGCTGCGAACCGATCATCTTGCCGAACGGCGCTCCGGGGTGGCTGGCGGCGGCGATGAGGACGCACACGACGCCCGAGAGGACGAGGAAGCCGCCCCGGTAGAGGAAGTTGGAGTACTCACCCACCTGCCAGAAGAAGTAAATGACGACGAGGAGGGCCGTCACGCCCACGGCCGTGACGACCGCCTTGGCGCCCGCGGTGAGGTGCGTCGAGAGGCGGCCGGGACGCCAGACCATCGCCAGGGCGGCGCCCAGCAGGAGGCCCATGATGTGGCTGTCGGAGCCGAAGTAGGCGCGGCTGGGGTCGGCCTCCTGCGGGTAGCCGTTGGTGATCGCGAGGAACGCCATCCAGGCGGTGGAGGCCAGAGCGCCCGCGAGGGCGACGTAGAAGACCCCGCGTCGCCCACGCCATCGCAGCAGGATGAGCGTGAGTGCTGGCCACAGGAGGTAGAACTGCTCCTCGACCGCGAGTGACCATAGGTGCTGCAGGAACGGCGGCCTACCGATCGCCTCGAAGTAGGACGCGTCGCTGACGATGTACCACCAGTTGGTGACGTAGAACAGCGAGGCGATGGCGTCGGCGCGGAAGGATGCTGCGGACTCTCGATAGATGAAGGCGGCGAGCATGCCCACGATGACGAGCATGAGGAGCAGTGCGGGGAGCAGGCGCTTGGCTCGCGCGAGGTAGAACCGCTTGAAGTCGATGCGGCCGGACCGCGCGAACTCCTCCGTGATCAGGGTCGTGATGAGGAAGCCCGACAGGACGAAGAAGACGTCGACGCCGAGGAATCCGCCCCGCATCCAGGTGAGGTCGCCGTGGTAGAGCAGGACGCCCAAGACGGCAAGGGCGCGGATGCCGTCGAGGCCCGGCAGATAGCCCATCTCGCCAGCCCGGCGACCTCGGTCGA
>CAYYZU010000074.1:0-8581 GCA_964476205.1 uncultured Actinomyces sp.
CACCGGTGACGTAGTGGAAGCGCTCCCCGGACGCCTGAAGGTTGTGGATGACGTCCCCCTCGCCATCAATGCCCACCACCCAGGTGATGCGAGTGGCATCCGGTTGGAGTTTCTCGGGCATTGCCCACACGGCCGAGCGCAAGAAGCCCGAGCGGGGCAGGAGCAGGTCGAGGAGCTTGTTGCGCGCGGACGGAAGGGCAATCCAGAAGACGCCGCCCGCGCCCGTCGACATGTTGTCAGGCATCCCCGGAAGGTTGTCGATGATGACGGAGCGCCGCCCTGCCTCCGGACCGGCCAGGTCGAGTCGCGTGACGCGGTAGCCCCCGGTCTCCGCCACGAGGACGAAGGACTCGTCCTGCGCGAGTGCGACGCCGTTGGCGAAGTCGAGGTCGTCGAGCAGGACGGTCACGGTGCCGTCGGGGTCGCGGCGGATGAGCCGGCCTGTGCCGGTGTGGGACAGGATGTCGCCCTTGAACTCGTCAAGGCCGTAGTGCAGTGAGGAGTCTGAGAAGTAGATCGTGCCGTCCCGGGCGACCGCGCAGTTGTTGGTGAAGCGCATGGGTCGCCCCTCGATGGCCGTGACCAGTTCGATGATGTCTCCGGTCGCGGGATCGATGCGGAGGAGTCCGCGGTGCGCGTCGCAGACGACGAGCCAGCCCTCGGGGTGGATCTCGATGCCGAGGGGGCGGCCCCCGGTCTGCGCGACGCGCTCGATGCTGCGACCGTCCGGTGAGATGCGCAGCACGTAGCCCTCGCGGGTGCCGGTGTAGAGCGCACCGGAGGCATCGACGGCGACATCCTCCGCGCCGGAGCCCGGAAGCGGGATCACATCGAGATGGGCCAGCGCTTGGTTCGGAGCGAAGGGGCCGCGCAGGCCGACGTCCTGGGGTGGTCGCCAGCGTCGGGGCAGGAGCGGTGTCTTGGCCATGCCCCCATCCTGCCCGTGGCGGGCAGGCTAGGCAGCCAGATCGTGTCTGCCCGCAGAGAGGCTAGGCAGCCAGATCGAGACGAGGCAGGGTGCGGACGGGAGCGCGGGTCCCGCCGGTGTGATCAGCGATGCCAAGCAGCTCGTAAGGCCGCATGCCCACCCGGGAGAACCACGTGCCGGTGAGCGGGACAGACGTACCAGCAGGGGTGGAGCTGATCACGATGTTCCTCCTTGTGGGAGCGGGCGTTGCAGGTGCTGCCTCCCTTATAGGGAGCCAACATGTCGTGCCGATGTACTCCAGGATCACCTGCGGCGAAGGGCACACGAGCACTGGCTCGCGAGGGCGTGAGCCGGGTCACAGGAGGCCATGGCCGGCCCATGCGCGTCGTGGGAGCATGTGGCCGTGATTCAGAGCGAGGGCTCCATCTGGGACTTCGTCATCGTCGTCACCGTCGTGTTCCTCGCCTCGCTCCTCATGGGCTGGCTCTCGGCGAGGATCCTCGACGTGCGGCGCGGGCGCCTGCGTTCGCTTGCCGCGGGCGTGATCGGCTTCTTCGGCGGCCTCATCCTCCTGGGCATCCAGGTCCAGGGCAACGTCGAGATCGACTTCGAAAACGACTCCAACGCCACCTTCCTGCTGGTCCTTGCCTGGCTCGGCTACGCCCTCATCGTGTCGCTCGTCGCGAGCCTCGTCATCGATGCCATGCTCAGGCCCCGTCGTGGACGGCGCGGATTCCCGAGGCCCATCCGCGCCATCAAGGCTCGGATCGCCGTGACGCGACGACTCACGCACATTGCCCGCATCGCGCGCAGGAATGGCCTCATCGGTCGTCGCCTCGCCTCACGCAGTGAGCTCCTCTCGCCTGAGACTGCGCGCGCGCTACGACTCACGCTCGAGGAGTCGGGCGGCATGCTGGTGAAGTTCGGGCAGATCGCCTCGACGCGCGACGACCTTCTCCCCCCGGTCATCACCGAGGAGCTCGCCGAGTTGCGCTCGTCGGTGCCGGGGTTGCCCTTCGCGACCGTGCGTGCCGTGGTTGAGGCAGAGCTCGGCGCCCCGCTCGACACCGTCTTCACCAGTTTCGATGAGAAGCCGTTGGCCGCTGCCTCTATCGGCGTCACCCACCGCGCCGTGCTACGCGATGGGCGCCACGTCATCGTCAAGGTGCAGCGACCCGACGTGGAGGAGAGCGTCGCCATCGATGGGCGCGTCCTGATCGGCGGGGCTCGCAACCTCGAGCGTCAATCGGCGGCCGCCAAGCGGGTGGGGGTCCTGGGCCTGGCGCGCGAACTGGTCTCGGGTATCACCGAGGAGCTCGATTTCACGCGCGAGGCAGCCAACAATGCGGCCATGCGGCGCGCCCGCGCTGCCGACGAGGGCGTCGATATCCCGGAGATCTACGCCGACATGACCACGCGACGCGTGCTTGTCATGGACGAGGTGGTCGGGAAGTCGGTCTCGGACCAGTCGGCCGTTGATGCCTGCGGCGCGCCACGGGCAGAGCTCGCTAGGCACCTCATGGATTCCTTCCTGACGCAGATCCTCACCGACGGCGTCTACCACGCTGATCCGCATCCGGGAAATGTGATGGTCGACAGCACCGGCACCCTGTGGTTCATCGACTTCGGTGCTGTCGGCTGGATCGATCCGGTCACCCTCGAGGGCCTGCAGCAGATGGCTCTCGGATTCACGCTGCGCGATCCTTCCGTGCTGGCGAGGGCGGTGCGCCGCGTCGCCGGGCAGGCGGGGGAGAACATCGATATCTCGTCGCTGGAGTTCGACCTGGGCGTCGTGCTGACGACCCTCCAGGGCGGCGGCTTCGATCCGGCGGCGATCTCGGAGATCATCCGCGTCCTGGATCGGCACGGCGTAGGCGCACCGCCCTCGCTCACCATCCTCGCGCGCGCGATCCTCACTCTCGACGGCACGCTGCGTGTCCTTGACCCCGACTTCCGCATGGGGCCCGCGGCCCAGGAGCGGATGGGCGAAATCGTGGCCCATCAGGAGCTCGATCCCCGCGATCAGCTCACCCGTGAGCTCGTGCGGGCGCTTCCCATCCTGCGGTCCATGCCCCAGGTGGGTGAGGACATCGCCCTGCAGGCCCGCAGCGGGCGGCTCACCTTGCGCATCGACCGCTACTCCGGTCCCGATGGCCACCGCGTGGAGCACTGGATCAATCGCGTCCTCTTCACCGTGGTCGGTGTGATCGGCCTCGTCGGATCGGGTCTGGTGCTCATCGCGGGCGGCCTCGCAGGCAATGACACCGTGGCCAATCCGCTGCGACTCATCGGCTTCGTGGGGCTCTTCCTATCAGCCGCGATGATGATGCGCGTCGTCGCACAGATCCTCGCGCGACGTGACGACGACGACCCCTTCTGAGGGTGATGCGCTAGCGCGTGCCGACGGCCAGCAGGCGCTCGAGGTCACCGTGCACCTCTAGCCCGGCGCTCGTCCCGGTCGTATCCAGGACGACATGTCCCGAGGGATCTGTCAGGCGTACGCCGAGGGTGGCGTCGAGAGTCTCTTCCACGCGCTCGTGCATGCGCGTGCGCACGGGCGCGTGGAGCAGGCCTCCGCGCACACGCTCGGCACTGAGCTCGAGCACACCGGAAGGGCCCTCGAGGCTCCAGCGCACGTGGCTGTCGTCGATCGTGAGCGATCGCTCCTTCGATCCGTTGTACGTCGCCCAGGTGTGCAATCGCCTACCGAGGCGCAGGCCCACGATGAATCCGCGGAAGGACGACCGCAGCCAGGGAATGATCGCGACCGAGGCGACAAGGGATGCCTCGGGTGCTCCGGCCAAGTGGTTGGAGTGCATCCAGACATAGCCCGCGGGGAATGCGCGCCCCCAGTCCTTCTCGATGTAGCCGCGGCCGCCGGTGAGGTCCTGGCGTGTGCCCTCGACGTCGAGTGCGCCGCGGAGTTCGTGTCCGAAGGACACGACGCCGTGGTAGCACTCCATGAGCGGCACCCAGGCGTACGGGCCCATGATCCCGGGACGTCGCCACGTCACCGGCCACGGATCGAACTCGGACACGAAGTCCACGTCGCCCCGCAGGCCGGGCAGGTCCAGATGTACGCCGCGGGAACTGAAGTGGTTGGGGCCCACCTGGACGTCGAAGCTGTGGCTGCTCGCGACGAAGTCCGAGGTGTCGTATCGGTGGTACCACGATCGACCGGTAGCGCCGTCGAGCACCTGGACGAAGGCCTCGTCGGTGACAGCATCGCCGTCGCGGCCCCGGAAGACCCCGGGGATGAGCGCCCAGCGCGCCTGCTGGGCTGGATCGACGAGCTTGACGTACCAGCCTTCGAAGAACCCACGGCGTACGCCGTGCCCGTGGAACGCCTCAGGCTGGCGAATACCGCGAATGAAGGCTGCCGGTCCGCGCATGCGAAACACGCTACTGCCCCTAGGCTCGCCCTCGGAGGTGTGGGATGAGACTGCTCGTGCCCCGGGAGACGCGCCCGGGTGAGCGGCGGGTGGCCGTGGTGCCCTCCGTCGTGGGCAAGTTCACGCAATTGGGATTCGAAGTCGTCGTGGAGTCGGGCGCAGGCGATCTCGCCTTTGCCACCGATGCCGACTACTCCGCAGCCGGCGCCCTCGTCGTGCCGACATCGGAGATGGACGGTGCCTTCGCTGCCGCGGATGTGGTCGCCTCCGTGCGACCCCTCGACTACGGCAGGGCCAAGCGGCTGAAGAAGGGCGCGGTCGCCGTGTCATTCCTTTCGCCGGCGATCGACCTCGACACCGTGCGGGGCCTGCACGATTCAGGTGCCACCGGATTGTCTTTCGACCTCGTGCCGCGCATCTCGCGCGCCCAGTCGATGGACGCCCTCACCTCTCAGTCACTTGTCACCGGCTATCGCGCGGCGCTGGTGGCCGCGGATCGCCTGCCGAAGTTCTTCCCGCTCTTCATGACGGCCGCGGGCACGATCCAGCCGGCCCGCGTGCTCGTGCTGGGCGCGGGTGTCGCGGGTCTGCAGGCCATCGCCACGGCGAAGCGCCTCGGCGCGCGGGTCTCGGCGTACGACGTCCGCGCCGCTAGTGCGGACGAGGTGCGCTCGATGGGCGCGACCTTCATTCAACTCGACCTCGATGCCCTCGAGGGCGCTGGCGGCTACGCCCGCGAGATGAGCGAGGACCGAGCGCAGCGCCAGCGCGACCTGCTTGCCCCTCACGTGGCGGATTCCGATGTCCTGATCACTACGGCGGCCGTGCCCGGGAGGCAGGCGCCCATGCTCGTGACGCGGGCGATGGTCGAAGGCATGAAGCCAGGCTCGGTGGTCGCCGACCTGGCCGCCGAGACCGGCGGCAACGTCGAGGGCTCACTCCCCGGCGAGGAGGTCATGATCGGCGAGGTCATCGTCTGGGGCGGCCAAGACGTGCCGAGCGAGATGCCGGTGCACGCCTCGCAGCTCTACGCAATGAACGTCTACTCGCTACTCACGCTCGTCGCCAAGGACGGCCAGGTCGTCGTCGACGCCTCCGACGAGATCATCGACGGCTGCGCCGTGGTGCTCGACGGTGACGTGCGCAACGAGGCAGCGCAGGCCGCGCTCCAGGGAGGTTCCTGATATGGACGGGGTAGCGCTCCTCACGATCTTCGTGCTGAGCATCTTCGTGGGCTTCGAGGTCGTCTCGAAGGTCTCGACGATCCTCCACACGCCGCTGATGTCCGGGGCAAATGCCATCCACGGCATCGTCCTCATCGGTGGCATCACCGTGACTGGCGCGGCCGACTCTGCCCCCGAGGTGATCATCGGAGTCATCGCGATCCTCCTGGGCGCGATCAACCTCGTCGGCGGCTTTGCGGTGACCGACCGCATGCTCGAGATGTTCAAGTCCAAGGCCAAGGTCAAGGACGAGGGAGCCCTGTGATGACTCCCACCTGGGTCCAACTGGGCTACCTCGTCGCGGCGGTCCTCTTCATCCTGTCGCTCAAGGGATTGTCGTCGCCGAAGTCCGCCCGCATGGGCACACTCCTCGGTGCCCTGGGCGCGCTCCTGGCGACCGTGATCCTCTTCTTCAGCGGCATCGAGCTCGACAACCTCATCGTGATCCTCGTCGCCCTGGTGGCCGGCACCGCGATCGGGCTCGTGGCCGCGCGCAAGGTCAAGATGACCGCGATGCCGCAGCTCGTGGCGCTCTTCAACGGCGCCGGCGGCGGTGCAGCGGCCCTCGTCGCCCTCGTGGAGTTCCTCGAGTACGGATCGACCAAGGGTGGCTTCTTCCTCGTCGCGACAGTCCTCACCGTGCTTATCGGCGGGGTGTCAGCAAGCGGCTCGGTCGTGACCTACCTGAAGCTGCAGGAGATCATGACGACCCGTCCGGTCGTCTTGCCTGCGGGCCGCTTCGTCACGATCGGCATCGCGGTCCTCACCGTCGCATGTGCGGTGTGGGTCATCGTCTCGCCATCGACGCTGGGCGTGTCGGTGCTGCTCCTCCTCTCGCTGATCTTCGGCATCCTCTTCGTGCTGCCCGTGGGTGGCGCGGACGTGCCGATCGTCATCTCGCTCCTCAATGCCTTTACGGGCCTGTCCGTGGCCGCATCGGGCTATGTCCTGAGCAACGTCCTCCTCATCATCGCGGGCACGCTCGTCGGTGCGTCGGGCACGCTGCTCACACGGGAGATGGCGAAGGCCATGGGGCGCCCGCTCACCTCGACCCTTTTCGGTGCCTTCTCGGGCACGACCCAGGGTGGTGGCGGCACGGGCGAAGAGCGCCCTGTGCGCTCGGCTGGTCCCAACGACATCGCGATCATGCTCGGCTACGCCAACAAGGTCATCCTCGTGCCGGGCTACGGCCTCGCGGTCGCGCAGGCGCAGTCCACGCTGCGCGAGCTCGCCGATCTGCTCACCGCGCGCGGCATCGATGTCGACTACGCGATCCATCCCGTCGCGGGCCGCATGCCCGGTCACATGAATGTCCTCCTCGCCGAGGCGTCGGTGCCCTACGAGCAGCTCAAGGAGATGGAGGAGATCAATCCCGACTTCGCCTCCACTGACGTTGTGCTCGTCGTCGGTGCCAATGACGTCGTCAACCCGGCGGCGCGCACGGACAAGTCGGCCCCGATCTACGGCATGCCAATCCTCGATGTCGACAACGCGCAGCAGGTGGTCTTCCTTAAGCGATCGATGCGCCCCGGCTTCGCGGGCATCGAGAACGAGCTTCTCTACGACCCCAAGACGACGCTTCTCTTCGGCGACGCGAAGGATTCACTCACGAAGGTCGTCACCTCGCTCAAGGCGCTCTAGGGCTAGACGACGCCGTAGAGGCGGTCTCCCGCGTCCCCGAGGCCGGGCACGATGTAGCCCTTCTCGTTGAGGCGCACGTCGAGCCCGGCGGTGACGACCGTGACGTCCACGGGCTTTCCGGTGTAGCTCTCCTCGACATGGCGCAGGCCCTCGGGTGCAGCGAGCAGTGCGATGGCTGTTACGTCGCTGGCGCCGCGATCGAGCAGCAGGTCTATGGCGGTGACGAGCGTGCCGCCGGTGGCGAGCATGGGATCGAGCACGAAGACCTGGCGGCCCTCGAGATCGTGGGGAATCCGGTCGGCGTAGGTCGAGGCGATGAGTGAGTCGTCGTCGCGCACCATGCCGAGGAAGCCGACCTCGGCGGTCGGCATGAGTCGCATCATTCCCTCGAGCATGCCGAGCCCGGCGCGCAAGATCGGCACGACGAGCGGCCGCGGACGCGCGAGGTGCACGCCTGTGGTTTCGGCGACAGGCGTCTGAATGGTCACCGGCGTGGTGCGCAGGGAGTGGGTGGCCTCATAGGCGAGCAACGTCACGAGCTCTTCGACGAGGAGCCGGAAGGTCGCGGAGTCGGTGGTCTCGTCGCGAAGGGTGGTCAGCTTGTGGGCAACGAGTGGATGCTGGACGACGATGGTTCGCACGCGGGCAGCGTATCGGGGCCAAGGTGCGGCGCGAGGCCGGTCCCGCATGCCACGATGGGGGCGCACCCACCAGGGGGCAGGGAGAGGGGCGCAGGCCATGGACGACGACGCGGGCTATGCCGTCGCTGCCTGGCGCGAAGAGGGCCGCTGGTCGGTCGCTGCGCTGCCCCCGCGGGCGACGGAGTCACTTGATTCCTTCCTCGCCGCGCTGCGCCAGCTCATCGCGGAGGGCGGGGCCCTGGGATTCCTCGTCGTGGACGAGGACTTCTTCCTCGGAGTGCGCATGATGCCCGACGGTGCCGCGCGACTACTGCTCTCGGACATCGGCGCGGCACTGGAATACCCGCTGGCCGAGGAAGTCGCGGACATGCTCGAGGCCGAGTTGCCCGAGGATGACGAGGAACTCGATGAGGTTGAGCCGATCGGAGACTTCACCTTCGCATCCGACATGGGCATGCCCGTGAGCGAGCTCGAGCTGATCCTCGACGATCCCGAGCTCTATCCCGACGAGCAGGTCGTCGCGATCGCGACACGTCTCGGCTTCGATGACCAGCTCGCGGCGGCGCTCGAGCGCGACTGACGCATGAGGCACGCCGAGTCCGACACCACTGCGATGCGCCAGGCACTCGAACTGGCCCGGCAGTCGTTGCTCACCGGTGATGAGGACGTCCCGGTCGGAGCGTTGGTGCTCGGGCCCGATGGCGCCGTGCTTGCCGAGTCGGCCAACCGGCGCGAGGCGCTCACCGATCCCACCGC
>CAYYZU010000075.1:0-8542 GCA_964476205.1 uncultured Actinomyces sp.
CGAGCGGGCACCGGCCTAGTCTCCTAGACGGGTGCCCGCTCGCACGTCGGGGGCTCAGAGGGCCTGCGCGGGCCCTTCACCGAAGCGGTTGGGTCCGGGCGTGCTCGGAAGGATCCAGAAGATGATGAGGATGATCGCACCGATTCCGAAGCAGCAGCTGAGGAACCACAGCAGCAGCCACCAGCCGGACTTGTTCGTGTCGTGGAGTCGCCGCACGGCGACCGCGATCGTCGGCAGGAGGATCGCGAGCGACCAGATGCCCGACAGGACCAGACCGAGTGTCGCGAGCCCGGTGAGGGCCGGCATGGTGGTGGTGCCGTCGGCGGTCATCGACGTGTTGACCAGGTCGAGGTACCAGGGCATCGCGGGGATGAAGAGGATGAGGCTCACGATCGCGGTGAAGAGGTACCACCACCAGAACTCCGAGCGCGAGGCTCGGCCCTGGAAGGTGACGTAGTTTCCGAAGACATGCTTGACGGACTGACCGAAACTCATTGTGGTGGGGTCCTTTCGCCGAGAAGGTGACCCGAGACTAGGGGAGCGGTCCGGCAAAGTCACGGATCAGGTCCGCTAGCGTCGCGCCGTGGACGTGTCCGGAGCCGCAGGCGCTCTTGATGAGCGCATGGCACAGGCCGCGTCCACTCACTCGATCCCTGTCATCTCCTACGGCCTCCTGCTCGGAGGTGAACTCGTCCACCGCGGATCGGTGGGGGGCTGGGGGCCCGAGCGCGCGGCGGCTTCCCCCTTCCGCATCGCCTCGATGACCAAGAGCTTCACTGCGGCGACGCTGCTCAGCCTGCGTGACGACGGTCTGCTGACGCTCGATACTCCCCTCGCCGACGTCCTGCCGTGGACTCGCTCGATCGGGCTCCCCTCCACGTCGCCTCCCGTGCGCGTCGCGCACCTGCTCACCATGACCGCGGGCTTCCCCACAGACGACCCATGGGGAGACCGTCAGGAGTCGCTCCCCATCGAGGACTTCGATGCGCTCGTCGCGGCGGGCCTCACCTTCTGCCGTCCGCCCGGACTGGAATTCGAATACGCCAACCTCGCGTACGCCCTGCTGGGACGCGTGATCGCCGTGGTCACCGGGCGGGACTACCGCGATGTCGTGCGCGAGCGACTGCTCGATCCTCTGGGCATGCACGCGTCCACGTTCGATGTCGCTTCAGCATCCGGTCGCGTCATCGGCATGCATCCCGTGGCGTCCGGCCTGGTGGAGCAGGAGGAAGGCCCATCCGGCGCCTTCAGCCCGATGGGCGGGCTGTGGAGCACGGTCGACGACCTCTCGAAGTGGATTGCCTTCCTCGAGGGTGCCTGGTCCGATGCACCTGACGTCGGCCCGCTGTCGCGCTGGTCGCGCCGCGAGATGCAGCGCGCGCACGTCACAGTGGGACGCGACTCGGACGGATCTTTCGGCTCGTACGGCATGGGCATGCACGTCACGGAGAACCCGGATCTCGGGCGCTTCATCCACCACAGCGGTGGCTACCCGGGCTATGGCTCGCACATGCGCTGGCATCCCGACACTCGCTGGGCCGTCGTTGCTCTGGCCAATCGCACCTACGCGCCGATGCGCCTCGTGTGCGCCGAGGCCCTGTCGGAGATCGTCGCGGACGAAGCGGCTGACGCTGCCCGTCAGCGCGCCATCGACCGGCTGTGGCCCCAGACCGAGCGCGTCATGGACATCGCTGAATCCCTCCTCGCTGAGTGGGACGACTCCCTGCTCGACACCGTCGCGGCGGTCAACCTCGACCTCGACCAGCCCCGCGCGGAGCGGCGGCAGGCATGGCTGGCTCTCTCCGCCGGATCGGTACGGCGGGACTTCGCGAGCGTCACCTCCCGCAGCCCCGCTCACGCACGGTGGATGGTCGACTCCGATGGCGGCCGGATGGAGTTGGACGTGCAACTGACAGGAGAGCGCGAGCCACGACTGCAGTCCCTCACGGCGCGTCCCCTGGGCGAGGGGCAGTAGGGGGTTTCCCGCAGTATGGTCAGGTTGTGGCCGACTTGCTGCCTGCGCCGCGCGCCCGTCGCACCGATCGGGCGCTGACGGTTGCGTCCGTGCACGTCGCAGCCGACGAGGGCTGGGGTGAGTTCACCTTCGCGCGTGTGGCGCGCGAGGCGGGCACGTCACGTCGGCCCCTGCAGGATCGTTACGCCGGTCGCTCCGAGTTGGCTGCGTCGACTTGGACTGAGTCTGCGGAGCCTGTGCTGCGGGGCCTGCTTCTGGAACTCCTCGCCTCCGCCGGTCTTCTCGAGACATCCCCTGACCATGAGCGCTTTGTGAGCGTGCTCGATGCCCTGGCCCATCCGGTCGAGGAAGTGCGTGCCGCGGTGGAGTTCCTCATCGTGGCGCAGTTCGACGAGGAGCTCGGAAGCGCGGTCGACCAGACTCTGGGTGCGCAGATCACGCGGTGGTGCACGCCGGCACCCGGTGCACTTTCGCGTGAAGACGCAGCTCGTCGAGCCTTCATTCTCAGTGCCGCTTTGGGACTCGTGCTCGTGGCGCGTCGCCCCGGCGTCGGCGCGATCGACGTCCATCGCCTCGGCGCGATCTTCCTCGCTGCGTTGGCTTCCGGTGTCCAACCTCAACTCGTGCCCGACGTGGAGGCTTCCCACATCGACGCTCCGGTGCCCTTCGACACGGGCGATCCGGTGCGCGACCGCCTTCTTCAAGCGACTCTTGACGAGGTCGGTGAGCACGGCTACGACGCAGCGACGGTCGATGCGATCGCACATCGCGCGCGCTCCTCGCAGGGCGCCCTCTTTGCTCGCTATCCCACCAAGGTCGCGCTCTTCCTTGATGCTTCCAGGCGCCAGGCGGCCTTTGCGCTGCGCGCCAATGAGGAGTGGATGGCGGGTATCGAAGCAGACTGGGGGCGCGGTGTCGCCGAGGCAGCCTTCATTCGAGAGTCCCAGCGTCCTGGCCGCCACCATCTGCGAGTCATCACTCTCGAACAGTTGCGCACGGGCTGGCACGAAACGGCGGTACGCGAAGCAGTGACGAGGGAGTACGCCGCTTTCATCGCCGAGGCACTGGCCACGAAGCCCGGATTCAATCTCAGCGAGGCCCACGCGGGCCTGGCAATCGGCGGGGGCACCCTGCTGCTGTGCATCCTCTACCCGGATGCTTGGCTGCTCCCGTACGACGTCGTCACGGTCGCCTGGGAAGGCTGACCCGACCAAAGGAGAAGCGGTGGCCTGGGTGCTCCTCGTGCTCGCCATCGCGGCGGAAGTCGTCGGCACCCTGTCGCTCAAGGCCAGCGACGGTTTCTCGCGACTGTGGCCGTCGGTCGCGGTTGTCGTCGGCTACGGCCTCGCCTTCACTCTTCTCGCGTTTGCGCTCAAGACGCTGGATGTCGGTCCGGCGTACGCGCTCTGGGCCGGTCTCGGCACGGTGGGCGCTGCGCTCGGTGGGTGGCTTGTCTTCAGTGAGCGGATGAGCATGCTCACCGTTGCGGGGATCGTCATCGTGATCATTGGTGTCGTGGCGATCACCCTGGGTGAGAGCCGGGCCTAGCGCCGCTCTATGGCTTCGGGCAGAAGAACTCGATGGCGATGCCGTCCGGGTCCCGAGCGGTGATGGCCCAGCCGTAGGGAGCCTCTTCGACCGGGCCGTGGTCGACGCCGAGCTCGCTGAGTCGGATCGCCCACGACCGCACGTCTTCCTCGCTGGGACAGGCAAGCCCGATGTGGTCAAGCCCGATTCGCGTGGCGTCGAACGAGTCTTCGGTGCGAGTCGTCATGTGGCGGGTGAGTCCGATCACCAGACCGCTCGGCCAGGCCATGCGAATCCGCTCCCAGCCGTCTCCCGTGCGATGCACGCGATCTGACGCACCCAGTACGGCCTCGTACCAGTCCGCCGACCGCTCGACATCGCGGACCGTCAATGTGACGTGGTGGAAGTTCCCGACGGCAGGCATCACCCTGGCGCTACTCGCCAACGACGGATTGCCGAAACTGACTGGCGGGGTAGGTGCCGAGCACGCGCAGGTACGCCGTGTAGAAGGCGAGCTCCTCCAGTGCGAGCGCGAGCGATCGCTCGTCGGGGTGTCCCTCGACATCGGCATAGAACTGCGTCGCGGAGAACGTGCCACCGAGTTGGTAGCTCTCCAACTTCGTCATGTTGACGCCGTTGGTCGCGAAACCGCCCATCGCCTTGTAGAGCGCGGCGGGCACGTTGCGCACGCGGAAGACGAACGTCGTGATCATCGGGCCCGCGTCGGCAGGGGGAGTGGCTGCCTCGCGTGCGAGGACGAGGAACCGAGTCGTGTTGTGGTGCTCGTCTTCCACATCGCGCGCCAGGACGTCGAGTCCGTAGAGCTCGGCAGCGAGCACGGGTGCGAGTGCGGCCACGGTGGGGTCGCCGGCTTCCGCGATCTCACGGGCAGCGCCCGCGGTGTCGTCGGCGACCACGGAGCGCCAGCCGTGCTCGCGGATGAACTGCCGGCACTGGCCCAGGGCGTGGGAGTGGCTGCGCACCGTCGTGATCCCCGACTCGCTGGCCCCGGGGACAGCAAGAAGTGCGAAGTGGATCGGCATGAAGTGTTCGCCGACGATGTGCAGGCCGGACTCGGGCAGCAGGTGGTGGATGTCTGCCACGCGGCCAGCGATCGAGTTCTCCACCGGAATCATGGCCAGGTCGGCCTGGCCCTCGTTGATTGCGGCGAAGACGTCCTCGAAGGTGGCGCAGGGCAGCCGGTCGAGGTCGGGATAGACCTCGCGGCTCGCGGCATCTGAATTGGAGCCTGGCTCGCCCTGGTAGGCGATGACCCGTGGCGCGCGAGGGGCGTCGTCCGACATGCGCCGAACCCTACTTGTCGCCCGGCTTGCCCGTCGGATCGACGGAACCACCCTTGTCGGGCTTGCCGGACGCGCGCGTGGCGTAGGAGAAGGCTGCGAGCGCCAGAACCAGTGCGCCCGCCCCGATGCCGATCATCATGGTCGCCTCCGCATCGCTGCCTTCCACGAGTTCGCCCAGGAAGACCACGGCGATCACCGCCACGACGACGCCGATCAGCTTGCCCTTGAGATCGTCCAACGAGTGGATCTGAAGCCACGCGGGCAATTGGAGGTCTTCGTCCACGAAGAGCTCGTATAGCCCGTAGCCGATCACCAGCAGGACGGTCGCGAGGAGCAGGGTGTCCACGGCCGCGAGCACGGATACGACGGACTCCTTGAGATCCACATTGGGCTGGACGAGCTTGATGGCAGCCGCGCCCATGTCCCACAGGCCGATGACGATGAGAATCAGGCCGCCGAAGAGGGCACCCAGCGAGGGGAGGACGACGACGTATCGGGTCGTTTCGATGATCCGGCGCACGGGTCGAGGCTACCCTCGCGGCATCCGCGGGTGACCTGGATTCACCCGGATGCAAAGGAGCCCCCATGAATCCCGAGACAATCCTCGACACGCTCGACATCGCCGTCTACAGCAAGGACACCGAGGGGCGCTACACCTACGCCAACCGCATGGTGTGCGACCTCTTCGGCGCTCCTCTCAGCGAAATCGTCGGCCAGGATGATTCCGCCTTCTTCGATCTCGAGGAAGCCGATGACCTCAGGGTCAACGACCGCGAGGTGATGGATTCCGGTGTTGCCGTCTCGCGCGAGGAGCGCGACGTGGTGAAGGCCACCGGAGAGGAGCGCGTCTACTGGACCGTCAAGGCTCCGATCCGCGATGCCGGCGGCGCGGTCATCGGTCTGTGCGGCGTCTCGATCGACATTACGTCGGCGTAGCAGCCGGTCGCTGCGATCGGCTGCGTCCGGCAGACTCTTCCCATGGCCAATCGCCTCGCCGACTCGACCTCTCCCTACCTCCAGCAGCACGCCGACAATCCGGTCGACTGGTGGGAATGGGGCGAGGACGCCTTCGAGGAGGCGCGGCGCCGCGGCGTGCCTGTGTTCATCTCCGTGGGCTACTCGGCATGCCACTGGTGCCACGTCATGGCGCACGAGTCCTTCGAGGATGATGCGACGGCGGCACTGCTCAACGACAACTTCGTGAGCATCAAGGTCGACCGCGAGGAGCGGCCCGACGTCGACTCCGTCTACATGGACGCCACCGTCGCGCTCACCGGTCACGGCGGCTGGCCGATGAGCGTCTTCGTCGATGCCGACGGCAGGCCGTTCTACGCAGGCACCTACTTCCCACCCCAGCCGCGTCACGGCATGCCGTCCTTCCCCCAGCTGCTCACGGCCATCACCGAGTCATGGCGCGACCGCCGCGATGAGGTCGCGGGTGCGGCCGAGCGCATCACCAAGGCCCTCGAGCAGCGCGAGCGCGCCGTTGCCTCCGAGGGGACTCCGCCCTCTGCCGCCGACCTCGATGCAGCGGTCGCCGCCCTGCGCCAGTCCTATGACGCGACGCGTGGGGGCTTCGGTCGTGCGCCGAAGTTCCCGCCCTCGATGGTGCTGGAGTTCCTCCTGCGCCACGCCGCTCGCACCGGAAGTGCCGACTCCCTCGCCATGGTGCAGGGGACCTGTGAGGCGATGGCCCGCGGCGGGATGTACGACCAGCTCGGCGGAGGCTTCGCGCGCTACTCCGTCGACGACTCCTGGGTCGTGCCCCACTTCGAGAAGATGCTCTACGACAACGCGCTCCTCCTGCGCGTCTACCTCCACTGGTGGCGCGCGACCGGCGACCCGCTCGCCGAGCGCATCGTGCGCGAGACAGCCGAGTTCCTCCTGCGCGATATGCGCACGCCCGAGGGCGGCTTCGCCGCCGCGTGGGATGCCGATAGTGAAGGCGTGGAGGGCAAGTTCTACGCCTGGACCCCGGACCAACTCGTAGAGGTGCTCGGTGAGACCGACGGCCGCTGGGCTGCCGATCTCCTCGAGGTGACTCCCGCCGGCACCTTCGAGCACGGCATGTCGACGCTGCAGCTGCTGCGCGACCCCGATGACGCCGAACGCTGGCGTGGCATCCGCCGCCAACTCTTCGACGCGCGTGCCCTGCGCGTGCCGCCCGGGCGCGACGACAAGGTCGTCGCGGCGTGGAACGGTCTGACGATCGCCGCACTCGCCGAGGCCGGGGCGCTCCTCGACGAGCCCGAGTGGGTCGATGCCGCGCGTGGAGCTGCCGACCTGCTGCTCGCGGTCCATCTCGGCGCGGGGGAGGAGGGCGATCGACTGGTCCGCACCTCGCGCGATGGGCGCGCCGGGTCGACCGACGCGGTGCTCGAGGACTACGCCGACGTCGCGGAGGGCTTCCTCGCCCTCTACGCCGTTACGGGAGAGGACGAGTGGCTGGCCTTCGCCGGCATCTTGCTCGACGTCGTGCTTGCGCACTTCGCGGACGGTGACGGTGGCTTCTACGACACGGCCGACGACGCCGAGCGACTGGTGCTGCGTCCGCGCGATCCGTCCGACAACGCCACGCCGTCTGGTTGGCTCGCTGCGGCGCAGGCGCTGCTCACCCATGCGGCGTACACCGGGGTGATCGAGCATCGCCTCGCTGCCGAGCGCGCGCTGGGGATCGCCACCAGCATGGCCGCGCGTGCCCCGCGCGGCGTCGGCTGGGGACTCGCTGCCGCCGAGGCCCTCCTCGACGGTCCGCGAGAGGTAGCCGTCGTCGGTGCCGCCGACGACCCACGCACGCGCGCGCTGCACCGAGTGGCGCTCATGGGCACCGCTCCCGGCCTCGTCGTGGCCGTCGGGCCGGCAGCCGACGCTCCGGGCGAGTCTGGCGGCTCCGACGTACCCCTCCTGCGCGACCGCCCCCTTGTCGACGGCCAGGCCGCGGCCTACGTGTGCCGGCAGTTCACCTGCGAGGCACCCGTGACCACCGAGGAGACACTCGCTGTCCGCGTCGGGGCCCGATCGGGGCCCTCGCCGGACTAGCCTGACGGGGTGGGTCTCTCCGACGTCCTGTACGGCGCATACGAGCGCCGGCTGCTGCGTCAGATCCCGCCCGACCGCCGGCCCCGGCACGTGGGCGTCATCCTCGACGGCAACCGTCGCTGGGCCACGAGCCAGGGCTCGGCCAGCGACGTGGGCCACCGCGCGGGAGCGGCCAAGATCGTGGAGTTCCTCGGCTGGTGCGAGGAGGCCGATGTCGAGGTCGTCACCCTCTGGCTGCTCTCCACCGACAACCTCTCGCGGCCCGAGCCCGAGCTCGCCGCTCTCCAGGCGATCATCGAGGAGACGGTGACCGGGCTCGCCGAGACCGGTCGCTGGCGCATCCATCCGGTGGGCGCACTCGACCTCCTGCCCGATCGCACCGCGCGACTGCTCAAGCAGGCTGCCGAATCGACCGCGGATATCGACGGCATCCTCGTCAACGTCGCGGTGGGCTACGGCGGCCGTCGCGAGGTCGTCGACGCGGTGCGCTCGCTGCTCACCGAACACGCCAAGGAGGGCACGTCGGTCGAGGACATCGCACAGATGCTCGACGTGGAGCACATCGCCGAGCATCTGTACACGCGCGGCCAGCCCGACCCCGACCTGGTCATCCGCACCTCGGGCGAGCAGCGCCTCTCCGGATTCCTGCTGTGGCAGAGCGCGCACTCGGAGTTCTACTTCTGCGAGGCCTACTGGC
>CAYYZU010000076.1:0-8488 GCA_964476205.1 uncultured Actinomyces sp.
CAGGCTAGCCGTAGGGTGAGACGGTGACCTACTCAGGAGACGTCCGGGTCGGCGGGCCAGCGGACGTGCGCGAACTCCCCGGCCTCGTCCTGTCGAAGTTGGCCGTGGGCCCCATGTCCAACAACGCCTACCTGCTGCGGTGCCGCGAGACCGGCGAGCAGATCCTCATCGACGCCGCGGCTGATCCCGAGGCCCTGCTGGAGCTCATCGGGCCCGACGGCCTCGAGGCGGTCGTCACGACCCATCGCCACGCGGATCACTGGCAGGCCCTCGGCGCAGTGGTCGCTGCGACCGGCGCCACGACGATCGCCGGACGGCACGATGCCGAGGGCATTCCGGTCTCCACCGACATCCTTCTCGACGACGGCGACGAGGTGGCCTTCGGCGCAGTGGTTCTGCGGGCCATCCACCTCGTGGGGCACACCCCCGGATCGATTGCCCTTCTCTACGACGATCCGGAAGGCCAGCCGCATCTCTTCACCGGTGACTGCCTCTTCCCGGGCGGCGTGGGCAAGACACCCGATGCCGACGCGTTTGCCTCGCTCTACGCCGGGGTGACATCGAAGGTCTTCGACGTCCTCCCTGATGAGACCTGGGTCTACCCCGGCCATGGCAACGACACCACGCTCGGTCGCGAACGACCGTCACTCGACGACTGGGCCGCCCGCGGCTGGTAGGGGCTTCGTTGAGTGGCGCCTTATGCGGCTCGCCATCGGCGTGTCGCCCGCAGGAGGCGCCAGCCAACGAACACACGGGACCAGTCAACGACTTGAGCGCACCACTCGATCGAGTAGACACGTCCCGCGCCATGGCTCGGTGCTGTCGCACTTGACCCGCCCCGAGCCTCACGCTTGCAGGGCCCCTGCTCCACCACCCGGATGTGCGCTATCCACCCTGCGCGGGCCGCATAGAGCCACGAGCGGGCATGAAGCAGGAAGCTCGTCCCTCAGATGATCCCCGCGGCTGGTGACGTCTCGCTGGCCTCGCGCGCCACGCGGATCACGGGGACGTGATGCCCGGCCTCCCGCGCCCCGTCGGGGGTGAATCCGTGTCGGGCGTAGAAGTCCCGGGCACGGATGTTGCGCTCCGCGACCCAAAGGCTCACCGGATCCGCCGCGGGAAGCACCTCCATGAGCGCTGAGCCCACTCCCCTGCCCCACGCCTCCGGATCGACGTACAGCGTATATAGCTCGGTCTCCCCCGGTCGGTCCTCGTCACGCGATGGCCCGAAGGAGAGGAAACCCAGAAGCCCAGGCGCTTCCTCCGCAACCCACAATTCTCCGACTCCGTCGCCCAAGAAGGCGGTCCAGTGCTGGGAGCGCTCTCCTGCGGTACGACGCGACGGAAGATGGAGGCCGTCCTTGGCCGCATCCCAGGCGGCCACGTGCACGCGCGCGACATCGGCGATGTCCGACTTCGTCGCTTGGCGGATGAGCACGTCGGGAGTGTCGCATGCGCCCGCGACCGGCCCGTCCTAGGAGGCGGGGCTGTCGCCCTCGTGCGGCTTCGGCTTTGTCACGGTGCCCGCGTGGGCGACGGCCGTGGGGTCCTTGCGCACCTTGATCCACGAGGCGAGCGTCACGATGATGAGGATGGCCGCGATCACGCCCAGTGAGAAGACCGTGGGGATCTTGGGAATGTCGTTGTTGACCTCATGGGCGAACGTGAGGATCAGCTTGAAGCCGATGAAGACGAGGATGATCGCCAGGCCCATGGACAGGTAGATGAGCTTGCTCAGCAAACCCTTCAGAAGGAAGTACAGCGCCCTCAGACCTAGGAGGGCCGCGGCGTTGGCCGTGAAGACGAGATAGGGCTCCTGGGTGACCCCGAAGGTCGCCGGAATCGAATCCAGGGCGAAGAGCAGGTCCGTGGAGGCAATCGCCACCATGACGAGCAGAAGTGGCGTGGCCATGCGCTTGCCGTCGAGGCGGACGAAAAGCTTGGTGTCGTGGTAGTCGGGCGTGATGGGATACCAGCGGCGGACCGTGCGGACGACGAGGTTGTCCTTGGGTTCCGGATCGGCGTTGCGATGTCGGAAGAGCTGGATGCCGGTCCAGATGAGAATCGCGCCGAAGATCACGAACGTGAAGGAGAAGGCTGCCAGGGCCGCGGCGCCGATAGCGATGAAGATCGCTCGGAGGACGAGGGCAAGTACGACGCCTACCAGCAGCACCCGCTGGTGGTAGATGCTCGGGACGGCGAACTGGGCCAGGATGATGACGAAAACGAAGAGGTTGTCCACTGACAGCGACTTCTCGACCAGGTAGGCCGCGAAGTACTGAGTGCCGAAGTCGCTGCCCTGCCACACCCAGATGAATACGCCGAAGGCGACCGCGACGGCGATGTAGAAGACGGACCACAGGGCGGCCTCCTTGAAGGACACCTCGTGGGGCTTGCGGCTCACCGTGAGGAAGTCCATCACCACCAGCACGAGGATGGCGCCGACGGTGATGAGCCACATGGTGAGCGAGACGCTCAAAAGGTCCTCCCAGGCTGAAGCGAACGCTCCACGTTATCCGGACGTGCCCGGACCCGCCTCCCGGTCCTCCCCAGCCTGTCCTGGCTCTGCCGGCTCGACGGGCTCCTCCGGTTCGAGGTCTTCGAGGGCCACGCCACGGTCCGCGGCCGCGATGACCTCAGCCTCGGACTCTGGCGAGGCGGCCACCAGAGCGGGATTGCGGCGCACGGCGATGAGGCTCACGACCGTGGTGGCGGCCAGGACCCCGACGATGACCCCGAGCGAGACCAGGATCGAGATATGGGGCACCGGCAGGTCGGTGGTCTCCGCCAGAGCCTCGAGCACGAGCTTCACCCCGATGAAGCCAAGGATGATCGCCAGGCCCCGGTTGAGGTACACGATCTTCGAGAAGAGCCCGTCGAGCAGGAAGAAGAGCTGCCGCAGGCCCATGAGGGCGAAAGCATTGGCCGTGAAGACGAGGTAGGCCTCTTTGGTGAGGCCGAAGACCGCCGGGATCGAGTCGATGGCGAAGAGCAGGTCCGTGGTGCCGATCGCCAGCATGACGAGCAGCATGGGCGTGACATGGCGGCGTCCGTCGAGCCGCACGGTGAGCTTTGCCCCGTGGTACTCACGGGTGGTCGGCACTCGCTTCTCCAGCCAGCGGATGAGCGCATTGCCCTCGGGATCAGGCTCCTCGCCGTGGCTGCGCCAGACCTTCACCGCGGTGTAGAGCAGCAGGGCTCCGAAGAGGAAGAACGTGCCCGCGAACCTTGCGATCGCCTCGGCACCGATGATGATGAGGATGCCCCGGAGCACCAGCGCGATCACGATGCCCACGAGCAAGACGCGGTGACGCTGCTCGGCCGGCACGGCGAACGCCGAGATGATCACCATGAAGACGAACAGGTTGTCCACGCTCAGGGAGTACTCGGTGATGTAGCCGGCGAGGAATTGCCCCGCGTACGTCGCCCCGAAGTACCAGAAGACGAAGCCCGCGAAGGCGAGGGCGAGCGCGATGTAGAAGATCACCCAACGCGTCGCCTCGCGGGGGCCGAAGACATGCGGGCGGCTGTCGACGAGGATGAGGTCGAGGGCGATGATGCCCACGAGCCCGCCGATCGTCGCGATCCACATCCATGTGGGGACGTTCATGCCTGGCCCGCCTCCTGCATCCCGCGCAGCTCTCGCTTGAGCTCCGATACCTCGTCGCGATAGCGCGCCGCCAGCTCGAATTGCAGCTCCGCTGCCGCTTGGTGCATCTGCTCGGTGAGCTCTTCGATGAGGCTGACCAGGTCTCGGCCCGCCAGCGAACGCGCCCGCACGGCGCCGCTGGACTCCTTGAGCAGCTCGGTAGTGTCGGCATCCTCCCGGGCGAGCAGGTCGGTGATGTCCCCGATCTTCTTGCGCAGCGGCGTGGGATCGATCCCGTGCTCGGCGTTATAGGCCATCTGCTTTTCGCGCCGACGGTTGGTCTCGTCGATCGCGCGTGCCATGGACGCCGTGACCGTGTCGGCGTACATATGGACCTCCCCGCTCACGTTTCGCGCGGCGCGGCCGATCGTCTGAATGAGGGACGTCTCGGAGCGCAAGAAGCCCTCCTTGTCGGCGTCGAGGATGCTCACGAGCGACACCTCGGGCAGGTCGAGGCCCTCGCGCAGCAGGTTGATCCCGACGAGCACGTCGTACTCCCCCAGGCGCAGTTCCCTCAGCAACTCGACTCGTCTCAGGGTGTCCACCTCGCTATGGAGGTAACGCACGCGTACGCCGTTCTCCTCGAGATAGGCCGTCAAGTCCTCGGCCATGCGCTTGGTCAGCGTGGTGACGAGCACGCGCTCGGATTTGGCCGCGCGCACCCGGATCTGCTCCATGAGGTCGTCGATCTGGCCCTGGGTGGGCTTCACGACGACCTGGGGATCGATGAGCCCGGTGGGCCGGATGACCTGCTCCACGAACTCCCCGCCCGACTGGGTGAGCTCGAAGGAGCCTGGGGTCGCGGAGAGGTAGACGGTCTGCCCCGTCCGCTCGCGGAACTCCTCCCAGCGGAGCGGCCGGTTGTCCATGGCGCTGGGGAGCCGGAATCCGTGCTCGACGAGGGTGCGCTTGCGGCTCATGTCCCCCTCGTACATCGCCCCGATCTGCGGCACGGTCACGTGGGACTCGTCAAGGACGATGAGGAAGTCCTCGGGGAAGTAGTCGAGCAGGCAGTTGGGCGGTGAGCCCTGCTCGCGGCCATCGATGTGCCGGGAGTAGTTCTCGATGCCGGAGCAGCTGCCGACCTGACGCATCATCTCGATGTCGTAGGACGTGCGCATGCGCAGGCGCTGGGCCTCGAGGAGCTTGCCCTGGCCTTCGAGCTCGGCCAGCCTCTGCGCGAGCTCTTCCTCGATACCGGCGATCGCCCGAGCCATGCGCTCCGGGCCGGCGACATAGTGGGTCGCCGGGAAGATGTACAGCTCCTCGTCCTCCGTGACGATCTCCCCGGTCACGGGGTGCAGGGTCATGAGGCGCTCGACCTCATCGCCGAACATCTCGATGCGCACGGGATGGGTCTCGTAGACGGGAAAAACCTCGAGCGTGTCGCCACGCACGCGGAAGGTGCCGCGCTCGAAACTCGTGTCGTTGCGGGTGTACTGGATATCGACGAGGCGGCGTAGCAGCGCATCCCTGTCGTATTCCTCGCCCACCCGGAGGCGGAGCATCCGGTCGACGTACTCCTGGGGAGTCCCGAGGCCGTAGATCGCCGAGACCGTGGCGACCACGACGACATCGCGGCGGGTGAGCAGCGAGTTGGTGGCTGAGTGACGCAGCCGCTCGACCTCCTCGTTGATCGAGGAGTCCTTCTCGATGTAGGTGTCGGTCTGCGGCACGTAGGCCTCAGGCTGGTAGTAGTCGTAGTACGAGACGAAGTATTCGACAGCGTTGTTCGGGAGCAGCTCCCTGAACTCATTGGCCAGTTGCGCGGCGAGTGTCTTGTTGGGGGCCATGATGAGAGTGGGCCGCTGGACCCGCTCGATGAGCCATGCGGCGGTCGCGCTCTTGCCTGTGCCGGTGGCTCCCAGCAGCACGATGTCGCGCTCGCCTGCCTCGATCCTTGCCGCGAGGTCCTCGATCGCCTGGGGCTGGTCGCCGGAGGGCGAGAAGTCGGCGACTACCTCGAAGGGCGCAACCGTCCGGACAAGGTCGGTGACGGGGCGCATCGGGTCAGCCTAGGTGCCGGTGGAGGTCAACGTCGTCCAGAGGGCATCCACCGCTCGCTCCAGGCTCGCGAGATCCCCGGAGTTGTCGACCACATGGTCAGCCGCGGCCAGGCGGGCGTCGCGAGTCACCTGGGCGGCCATGCGCCGCTGGCCGTCCTCTCGATCGACACCGCGGGCAACGAGGCGCTCCAAGCGCACCTCGTCGGGGGCGTCCACGACCACGATGGCGTCCCAGCCCGAGAGCGCCTGCGGTCCCTGTTCGACGAGAAGGGGCATGTCGTAGACGACGACCGCGTCGGCCGGCGCGGACTCGAGCAGTTTCGCGCTCCGGTCAGCGATACGCGGATGGGTGATGGCATTGAGTCGGGCCAGGGCCTCCGGGTCGTCGAAGACGATCTCTGCGAGCCGGGAGCGCCGGAGACGCCCGTCGGCGTCGATCACCTCAGGCCCGAACGCGACGCGGATCTCCTCGAGTGCCGGCTCCCCCGGCTCGACGATCTCGCGGGCGATGGCGTCCGCGTCCACGATGACGGCGCCCTTCTCCGCAAGTAGTCGTGAGACGGTGCTCTTGCCGGACCCGATGCCGCCCGTCAGCGCGATCCTCATGACGAGTCTCCATCCATGGCGCCGTAGTCCACCTGAGAGAGCACCACCTCGGACACGCACAGGCCCACGCCGGGCGGCGGCGTCACGGTCAGCGTGTCGCCCTTGCCAACCACCACGAAGGTGGCTCGATGGAGCCCCTCACTGAAGGGCACCTCCACAGCTTCACCGTCCAAAGACACGCTCCCCTGTCCCGAGCCCCCCGCTAGATAGTCGATGCTTCCCACCCAGACCCAGTCGAAGAGCGCTGTGTCGAGCTCGACCCGGGCCGGAGTGCCCGTCACCTTCCAACCACAGGCGCCGTCCCAACCGGGAACCGACGTAGAACTGGGCGCCAGGGCAGGTTCGCGCAGGGTGCCATCGTCGGTAAGGGCGAGGACTCGCGTACCTGCTGCATCCCACGGGACGTCAAGTCCCAATCCGCTGAGGACGTAGGACGCGTTGGCGCGCTCGAGGAACAGCGGTGCCATGACGCCAGGGGGCACCTTCCGGTCGAGGACCGGCATGCCCGGCTCGCTGAGAAGAGATGCGCGCGCAGTCTCGACGTAGCGCTTTGCTTCGCTGTCATGCCACGACGATCCAATCGCGATGCTCGGGAGCACCAGTAGATTGACCCATATCGCAGTGCCAATGACGACCGTCCACGGTGACCGAGGTGGTCGCAGCCAAGCGACCGGCGTGGGCGGCGCCAAGCTCGATCCCCTGGGACGCTGGAATGCAAAGGGCAACACGACAGCGCCGACGATGAAGAGGTCCTCGACGTACCTCGGGTCATAGGCGAGGACGAGCCCGAATTCATTGATGCGTCCGAAGGCGAACAGCACAACCGTCACTGCCGCGTAGCCCGCCGCCACGACCCAGGCGTTGAGTGCCGGTCGCCATCGGATCACCGATGCGACCACCAGCGCAGCCACCAGTTGCCATACCAGGGCGATGGCCCACCAGGCAGACGTCGCCCCGGGTACGAGCCCGTCGCCGAATCCCGTCCACGGGGCTCCGAAGTACGCGGGGAGCCATACCTCGCCCAAGCTGACCCGGACGGACTCCAGGAGTTGCCCGGCGCTGGGGTCGGATCGAAGGACTGCCTCAGGCTGCGCAGCCACGTAGATGACCGCATAGGCCAGAGTCATGACGGTGGAAACGATCGGGATCAGCCACCGCCCACCTAACCCACCGAGCCCTAGGCGTCCTGTGCCTGGCCAGAAGCGCCAGGCGAGCCACATCACGACAGGGAGGGCGAGAATCACCTTCTCCCAGAAGAGTAAGCCGAGCAGGTAGGTCAGCAGGAACGCAACGACCCAACGCACGCGGTGCTCCTGGGCATCGCGGATGGCGAAGTACAGCATCCAGGCAAAGGCCGCGCCCCATGGCAGGATCTGTAGCGCGGAGGCGTACCACACGGTGACCGTCGTCAGCAGGGGCGCGAACGCGAGGATGCCAGTCACCGCGATGGTCCAGCCGCCGTCACCGAAGGCGCGCCTCATCGCGCACACCACGCCGCTCAGGAACGCAGCCCAGAGTGCCAAGCTGATGCCCACTGCCAGGGCCCACGACATCGGCGCAATCGCCTGACTCACCCAGACGAGGGCAAATCCCAAGGGCATGAGATGGCCGTTGTAGACCTGGAAGATGTACGACGCCGCGTCGCGCTGCGCGTCCGCGAGGTAGAAGAAGTCGTCCATGTGGAAGAAGCCATCCCACATGGCCCAGGCATGGAGCAGGAGCCCGGCCGCGACAATCCCCCAGGGGAGATATCGCGGCCAGGCACCCGTCAGACGGGGGGTCGCAGCCAACTTGGCGACCCGACTACGTCAGGAGTCGCCGGCGAGCTTGTCGCGCAGCGCCTGCAGCGACTCGTCCGAAGCGAGCGCACCGGAGGAGTCCGCGTCGGACGACACCGACGAGTAACCGGTCGCGGTGCCCTCGGCGACGGCCTGCTCCGCGTCGGCGGTGCGCATCTCGGACGCCTGCTTGCGGTGTGCCTCCCAGCGGGCGTGGGCCTCGGCGTACTCCCGCTCCCACTGTGCGCGCTGGTCCTCGTAACCGGCCTTCCACTCACCCGTCTCCGGGTCGAAGCCGTCGGGGCCGACGTAGTTGCCCGCTTCGTCGAATGCCGGCGCCATGCCGTAGAGGTAGGGGTCGAACTCGTCGGCCACGTCGCCGTCGCCGGACTCGTTGGCCTGCTTGAGGCTCAGCGAGATGCGGCGACGCTCGAGGTCGATGTCGATGA
>CAYYZU010000077.1:0-8417 GCA_964476205.1 uncultured Actinomyces sp.
TCCAAGGGCGAGGCGGGCACGGGTGACGTCCCCAACGCGGTCACGCACATGCGCCGCATCCTGGGTGAGATTCGCGCGCTGTCCTCGCGCTCCGAGGATGAGCTCTACGTCGCGGCCAAGGAGCTCCAGGCTCCCTACGACCTCGTCGTCGAGGTCGCCAAGGCCGGCCGGCTTCCGGTCGTGCTCTTCACGGCAGGGGGCATCGCGACCCCGGCAGACGCGGCAATGATGATGCAGCTGGGCGCCGACGGTGTCTTCGTCGGCTCGGGCATCTTCAAGTCGGGCGATCCCATCAAGCGTGCCGAGGCGATCGTGCAGGCGACGCGGCACTACGACAACCCCGACATCGTGGCGAAGGTGTCCCGTGGACTGGGTGAAGCCATGGTCGGTATCAACGTCGCTGATATTCCCGTCCACCACCGCCTCGAAGACCGGGGCTGGTGACGGGCGCGACGCCCACGATCGGCGTCCTCTCCGTCCAGGGTGACGTTCGCGAACACCTCCGCGCACTTGCTGACGCGGGTGCACATGCGGTGTCTGTGGGCACGGCCGACGATCTGGGCGCCATCGATGCACTCGTGATACCGGGCGGCGAATCGACGACCATGTCGATGCTTGCTGTCCGCGACGGCCTCCTGGAGCCCCTGCGCGCAGCGCGGTCCGAGGGCATGCCGATGTATGGCTCATGCGCGGGCATGATCATGCTGGCCGATGAAGTGCTGGACGCGCGGCCCGACCAGGAGACCATCGGGGGTCTGTCGATGGTGGTGCGCCGCAACGCCTTCGGCCGCCAGGTGGACTCCTTCGAGACCGAGGTCGACATCGCGGGCCTGGATGAGACCTTTCCCGCGGTCTTCATCCGAGCTCCCTGGGTGGAGTCCGTGGGGGAGGGGGTGGACGTGCTCGCCAGGGTGACCCAGCCCGACAGGGGCGGCTCCGCCGTCCCGCCGGGCTCTGTGAGCGGGGTGGATACCATCGTCGCGGTCAGGCAGGGGCCGCTCGTCGCCACGTCGTTCCACCCGGAACTCACTGGCGACCCGCGATTCCACGAGATGTTCGTCCGGATTGTGAGGCAGTACGCATGAGCGGCCACTCCAAGTGGGCCACCACCAAGCACAAGAAGGCCGTGGTGGACGCCCGACGCGGCAAGCTCTTCGCGCGGCTGATCAAGAACATCGAGGTCGCGGCCCGCCAGGGCGGTGGCGACCCCGCCGGCAATCCGACCCTTTACGACGCTATCCAGAAGGCACGCAAGAGCTCGGTGCCCCTCGACAACATCGAGCGCGCAGTCAAGCGCGGCTCCGGTGCCGAGGCTGGCGGGGCGGACTACCAGACGATCATGTACGAGGGCTACGGACCCAACGGCGTGGCTGTGCTCGTCGAGTGCCTCACCGACAATCGCAACCGTGCGGCCTCGGAGGTGCGCGTCGCACTGACGCGCAATGGCGGCAGCATGGCCGATCCCGGATCGGTCTCCTACCTCTTCAGCCGCAAGGGTGTCGTCATGGTGCCGCGCGCGGACGGAGTCGACGAGGACGCGATCCTCTCGGCCGTTCTCGAGGCGGGTGCCGAAGAAGTGAATGACCTGGGCGATGTCTTCGAAGTCCTCAGCGAGGCGGGTGATGTCGTAGCCGTGCGCACGGCGCTGCAGGCAGCGGGGATTGACTACGACTCGGCAGAGGCCACGTTCGTGCCGAGCATGTCGGTCCCGGTGGACGCCGACATCGCGCGCAAGGTCTTTCGCCTGGTCGAGGCGCTCGAAGACAGCGACGACGTGCAGAACGTCTACTCCAATGTGGACGTCAGCGACGAAGTGCTTGCAAGTCTCGACGCCTGATCGATTCGGGCGCAGGAGGGGAGGCCGGTTTGTCCGGAACCGGACGGCAACTCACCGGCTGGGATGCCGCGACCTGGCGCACCTCGGCGGGGAGCCCGCACCTGCGCTCGACAGTGGTCGCTCTCGTCCTCCTCGACAGCGAGCCTGACTGGGAGCGCCTGCGCCAGCGTGTCGAGCGGCTCACCCTCATGGTGCCGGTGCTCCGGCAGCGTCCGCTCCGGGGCGTCTTCGGCGTCGCTTCGCCGCGCCTGGCGGTGGACCCTGACTTCGACCTGGGACTGCACCTGAGGCGCATGCGACTCGCGGGTGCCGGCACGTGGAGCGAGCTGCTCGACGAGGCACGGCGCGTCAGTCTCACGGACTTCGATCGCGATCGCCCTCTCTGGGAGCTCGTCCTCGTGGAGGGCCTCGAGGGCGGTCGCGCCGCACTCCTGCTCAAGTTGCACCACGCCATCGCTGATGGACAAGCGACGGTCCTCATCGGACTCAACCTCGTGGAGCTGGGCACCGACCCCAACCCCGACGAGCCAGAAGCGCCGGAAGCCCCCGCGCCAGTCGAAGCGGGTGCGCCTGAAGTGAGTCTCGCCGACATCGCCGACAACGTGCGCCGTGGCCTCGGCGCAGCGGAGCGGGTGGGGGAGGCAATGCTCGCTCTGGCGCGCGGCACGCTCACCGATCCGGTCGCCACGTGGTCGTCGGTCCTGGGCACGTTGGCATCCGTGGGCAGGTTCACTGCCCTGCCGGATGGCCCACTCTCGCCGCTCATGACTGAGCGGGGCACGACGTACCACTTCGCGGCTTTTGACCTTCCCTTCACGAGCCTGCGCGCTGCCGCGAAAGAGCGCGACTGCAGTGTCAACGACGCCTTCATGGCGGCGGTCGGGCTCGGCCTCGAGCGCTACCACGTCAGGCAGGGGAGCGTCGCCGATGAGTTGCGATTCAACGTGCCTATCAGCCTGCGAGGCGATGCCGGCGACACGTCGGCTCAGGCGTCCAATGCCGTGACCATCGCGCGCATCGCCCTACCTGTCGCGGGCCTGACAGTCGACGAGCGCATGCAGGCCGCACACGATGCGGTGGCCCACTGGCGTCACGAACCGGCCCTGCGCCTCGCTGATCCGCTGGCGGAGATCAGTTGGCTGGTGCCCGTGCCTGTGCTCGCACAGGCTGCTCTGGCCAGCGATGTCACGACGAGTAACGTGCCGGGCCCCCCGCTGCCTCTCTTCGTCGCAGGCGCTCGCATCGCGGGCATCTACCCACTGGTCGCCACAATCGGGGCAGCGGTCAACGTCACGATGGTCACCTATGACGGCTCCGCATTCGTGGGCATCTCCGCTGACGACCGAGCGGTGCCGGATCTCGCCGAGCTTGTCGTTGACATGCGATCGGGCTTCGCCACCGTCACCGGGGCACCGGTGGGCCCGGCCGACCCACTCGGGGAAGCACAGCCGGGTGACGGCACGCCGAAAGCCCGCGCGATCCGCGAGGCCTGACTCCTCGAGCAGTAGTCTTCGCACAGGTGTTCGTATTGGCCCTGGTCGCGGGGTCGCGGAGGAGGCGCTCGTGCGGGTCATGGGCGTGGATCCTGGTCTCACGAGATGCGGGGTCGGCGTGGTGGAGGGGGCCCCGGGTCGCCCGCTCACTCTCATCGACGTGGTGGTCGTGCGGACGCCGCACGAGGCTCCCCTCGAGGAGCGACTCACGGGGCTCGAGCAGGCGCTCGAGGAGCTCGTATCGAGGCACCAGCCGGAGGTCATTGCCGTCGAGCGTGTCTTCAGCCAGCACAACCTCCGCACCGTCATGGGCACCGCTCAGGCTGGAGCAGTCGCGATCTTGGCCGCTGGTCGGCGCGGGATTCCCCTGAGCTTGCGCACCCCCAGTGAGGTCAAGGCCGCCGTCACGGGCAGTGGTCGGGCCGACAAGGCTCAGGTCACCGCGATGGTGACGCGGGTGCTGCGCCTCGATGCGCCCGTCCGGCCGCCGGACGCTGCGGACGCTCTGGCCCTAGCCATCACGGAGATCTGGCGCGGAGGTGCCGAGCGCCGCCTGCAGGCGGCGGCAGGGGCGCGCCCGTGATCGCGTCGGTCACAGGTGTGGTGTCGGTCGTCCAGCCCTCGGCCGTCGTCGTCGAAGTCGGAGGTATCGGCGTCAGCGTCGCGTGCACCCCGCAGACAGCCGCAGCCGCCACCAGGGGCGAGACCTTGGCGCTGCACACGAGTCTCGTCGTTCGCGAGGAGTCCCTCACGCTCTACGGATTCCTCGACTCGGAGCAACGCGATGTCTTCGAGCTCGTGCAGACGGTGTCTGGCGTCGGTCCCCGGACGGCCCTCGCGGTGCTCGCGACCCTGAGCCCCGACGATCTGCGCCAGGCAATCGCCAGCGAGGACATTGCGAGTCTCACGCGCGTTCCGGGCATCGGCACCAAGGGCGCTCAGCGCCTCATCATCGAACTGAAGGACCGCCTGCGTGCCGTCGCGCGTCCCGGCGTAGAGGCACCCGCTGGGGGCCAGGAGACGGTGCGCGCCGCCCTTGTGTCGCTCGGCTGGCCCGCGCGTGACGCGGATCGAGCCGTTGCGGCGGTCGCTGCTGACGCTGCAGGCGAGACCGACGTGGCGCAGTTGCTGCGCGCGGCCCTCCAGCATCTGGACCGGCGATGACGCGAGATCACGGGGATACGGCGTACGAGGGAGATCCGGCGTACGACTCAGACGCCGAGCGCCTCGTCGATGCACACGCCGACGACAGCGAGCGAGCCCTCGAGGGTGCTCTGCGGCCCCGTCGACTGGACGAGTTCATCGGGCAATCCCGCGTGTGCGCACAGCTCGACGTCGTGCTCCAGGCCGCCCGGCGACGGGAGCGGCCGTCGGATCACGTGCTCATGTCCGGTCCTCCCGGACTGGGCAAGACCACGCTTGCCACGATCATCGCGGAGGAAATGGCCGCGCCACTGCGCCTGACGAGCGGCCCTGCTCTCCAGCACGCGGGTGACCTTGCCGCGATCCTGTCCAGCCTGCAGCCCGGCGAGGTGCTCTTCATCGACGAGATTCACCGACTCGCGCGGGCTGCAGAGGAGATGCTCTACGTCGCCATGGAGGACTTCCGTGTCGATGTCATCGTGGGCAAGGGTCCCGGTGCGACTGCACTCCCACTTGACCTCGCGCCCTTCACCCTTGTCGGAGCGACCACCCGAGTCGGGCTGCTGCCTGGGCCGCTGCGAGACCGCTTCGGCTTCACGGCCCATCTGGACTTCTACGACGAGTCCGACCTGCGCTCGATCCTCGAGCGCTCGGCGCACCTACTCGCGGTCCAGATCGACGACGACGGCATCTCCGAGATTGCGCGGCGCTCGCGCGGCACTCCTCGCATCGCCAATCGGCTGCTGCGTCGTGTGCGCGACTGGGCGCAGGTTCATGGCAGTGGCGAGGTGGACCGTGCGGCAGCACGCGCGGCACTCGATCTCTACGAGGTGGACGTACTGGGGCTGGACCGCCTGGATCGATCCGTTCTCGACGCCCTCGTTCGCCGCTTCGACGGCGGCCCCGTCGGCCTCTCTACCCTCGCGGTCGCCGTGGGCGAGGAGCCCGAGACCGTGGAGACGGTGGCCGAGCCCTTCCTCGTCAGACACGGACTCCTGGCGCGGACCCCCCGGGGCCGCGTGGCCACCGCGGCTGCCTACGCCCACCTCGGCGTGCCGCCCCCGCCGGGCACCTGGGCCGGCCAGGGGCTCCTGGGCTTCCCCGACGCCACCGGTCACGCCTCACCGGGCGCCTCCGGCTAGGCTCATGGCCCAGTGCGCCGCCTGCGGCGCTGGGAGCCTGTGAGGGGTGCATTCGTGGAAAGCCTGGGCACGCTGCTGCCGATTCTCCTCATCGGCGTGGTCTTCTATCTCCTCATCATGCGGCCAGCGCGCAATCGTCAGCGCAAGCAGGCCGAGATGATGTCGGCGCTCGCACCGGGCACGCAGGTCATGACGACCGCGGGCGTTTACGGCACCCTGGTGGCGATCGACGACGAGGACGCCGAGATCGAGATCGCGCCCGGTGTGGTCATCCGCGTCGTCAAGGCCGCCATCGGCAAGGTGGTCGAGACCGAGCAGGCACCCTCGGAGCCCGCGCCGCCCGCCGAACCGCCCCATCCCAGCGCCTAGTCCCACTCACTCCCTCATCGCCCACGCTGACAAGGAAGACACGTGCCTCCCGCCAATCGCAGCAGCCGCACCGGCTCGCAGACGCACCCCGGCCGCCTGCTCCTCATCATGGCGCTCATCACGGCCGCGCTTGCGGCATGGGCCTTCTGGCCGGGCCAGGACAATGCGGTGCGACTCGGCCTTGACCTTCGCGGGGGCACCCAGGTCATCCTGCAGCCCAAGGCCGTGCAAGAAGGCGCCTCGATCACGGACGATCAGTTGGCCCAGACCGTCGCGATCATCCGCCAGCGTGTCGACGGCGTGGGCGTCGCCGAGGCCGAGGTCACGGTCCAGGGCTCGGGCGATGGCGCAGCAATCGTCGTCTCCGTCCCCGATGTGAGCCAGGAGCGACTGGTCGAGCTCGTCGGGCGCACCGCCCTCCTGGACTTCCGTCCGGTATGGACCATCGCTGGTCCTGCCCCTGCATCGCTGGACGACACCGCCAACCCGGCGCCCGCTCCCACCGCTGACGACACGGCCACGACGGCCCAGATCGTGCAGGCGGCCGACAACACCCCTGAGTTCCAGGCCGAGGTCGCCGCTCTGGACTGCCTCAATCCCGTCAACCAGTCCGGTGGCAGCCCCGACGATCCCGAGCTGTGGCTAGGCACCTGCGACACCGATGGCGCGGCGAAGTATTCCCTGCAGCCGGCCTTCATCCAGGGCACCAACGTCACCGACGCGGTGGCGCAGCTGCCACAGCAGGGTGTCGGCGGATGGGTTGTCAGCCTCACGTTTGACAGCGAGGGCGCGCGAAGCCTGGCCGAGGCGTCCCAGGAGCTCTACTCGCTTCCCGATTGCACGCCCGGTGGCGCGAGCCCCTGTAACGCCTTCGCGATCGTCCTCGATGGCGTCGTCGTGTCGGCGCCGCGCTTCAATGAGCCCATCATCGGCGGCCAGGCGCAGATCGAAGGCGACTTCACCGCGCAGGAGGCCCAGGACCTCGCCAACGTCCTCAGCTACGGTGCACTGCCCGTGAATCTGGAGGTCGTCGAGGTGACCAGCGTGTCGCCTACGGTCGGCAGCGACCAGCTCCGAGCGGGGCTCATCGCGGGCGCCGTCGGGGCGGCGCTCATCGTGCTCTTCCTGCTGCTCTACTACCGCGTCCTCGGCATCGTGGCGGTCGCAAGCCTCGTAGTCGCCGGAGGCCTCGCCTATTTCTCCTTCATTGCGCTTGGCAAGACGGTCGGCTTCACCTTGACGCTCGCTGGAGTCGCCGGAGCCATCGTCTCGATCGGCATCACGGCAGATTCGTTCATCATCTACTACGAACGAATCCGCGACTCCTTGCGCGAGGGCAAGAGCATGCGCCAGGCCGCAGAGATCGGTTGGGTCGCGACCAGGCGCACGATCCTGGCCGCTGACTTCGTCACCCTGCTCGCCGCGATCGTGCTCTACATCGTGTCCGTGGGCAACGTCCGGGGCTTCGCGTTCACCCTCGGCCTCATCACGCTCATCGACCTCCTGGTCGCCTTCCTCTTCACCTACCCGCTCACGGTGCTCGTGTGCCGCTCCTCGTGGATGCAGCGCACGAGTTGGCTGACGGGACTACGCCGCACCGATCGTTCCGGTGCCGGCAAGGACGAGGAAGTACTCGAAGATGACCGCTCGAAGGCAGGAGTGGAGTCCTGATGTCTCGTTCTAGCTCACTGGGCGATCGCCTCTACCGGGGCGAGACCGGCATCGACTTCGTCGGGCGCCGCCGCACCTGGTTCATCGTCTCGGGCGTCCTCGTGCTTATCTCTCTTGCCGCGCTCGGCTTCCGCGGACTCAACCTCGGCATCGAGTTCCAGGGCGGAGCCGTCTTCTCCGTTCCGAGTGCCACCTGCTCGATTGAGAGTGCGCGGGAGGTGGCTTCCGAGGCCACGGGTGCGGAGGCAATCGTCACTGAGACAGGCGCAGGCATCGTGCGCGTGCAGACGCCGCCCGTCGAACCGGCGCAGAGTCAGGAGATCAGCCGCCTGCTCGCGGACGCCTGCGGTGTGCCCGCCGGCGACATCACTGTCCAGGTAGTGGGACCCACCTGGGGTGCGGAGATCACCTCCAAGGGCATTCAAGCCCTGGTGGTCTTCCTCGTCCTCGTCACGCTCTTCCTGGCGATCTACTTCGAGTGGCGATTCGCCGTGGCGGCGCTCATCGCGCTCGCTCACGACATCATCCTCACGGTCGGCATCTATGCCGTGACGGGACTGCAGGTCACTCCGGCCACCCTCATCGGATTCCTCACGATTCTCGGCTACTCGCTCTACGACACGGTCGTGGTCTTCGACAAGGTCAAGGAAGACACCAAGGGCATCACGGCACAGTCGGTGATGACCTACGGCGAGGCGGCCAACCGCGCCGTCAACCAGGTGCTGGTCCGCTCCATCAACACGACGATCACCTCACTGCTCC
>CAYYZU010000078.1:0-8306 GCA_964476205.1 uncultured Actinomyces sp.
GCCCAACCACGCAAGGAGCTGATCGATAGCCGGTAGTTCGCGCGTCTTGCTGAGCTCCCACTGCTGTGCCCAGCGCGTCACCTGTCTCGAGAGGAACCCCTCCGGCCGGCCGAGATCGCCGAGCCCCACCTCCCGGGCATCGATGGCGTGGAGCGCAGCGAGCACGTCGATCAGCTCGGCAGAGAGCGCCGAGGCATCGGCGGCAGCGAGGCCCTCCGCTGCCGCGTCGCTGCTGATGATGCGGCCTTCGACGTACTCCATGACGAGGAAGCGCGCGCCGATGACAGAGTCGTCATCGCAGTAGTCCAGAGGGCGCGGCGCGGGGAAGCCACCCTTCGTCACACCGCTGAGCACGGTGAACTCACGCCCCATGTCGTGCGCGGTCGGCATGACGTGTCCGAGCGGCGGGCGGCGGATGACCAGCGAGCGATCGCCCTGGGTGACGAGGTAGGTGACATTCGATAGACCACCCGCGAGCCGGACCGCCTCGAGCGGACCGGGATCCGCCAGTCCGCGAGCAGCGAGCCAGGGGCCCACCGCGTCGAGGTCGAGGCCTTCGGGTGACGTCACGGTCGCACGCTACCGGGCGGCACGCCCTAGGCTCCCGCCATGACCCGACCGGTGGAGGAATACGCCGCGCAGATCGCCCGAGCCAGGCGCACGTCAAGGCGTGTCGCGGTCTTCGCGGCCATCTCCTGGGGCGCGGGCTGGATCGTCATCATCGCGTGCATCATCGCGTGGCTCGGATTCGGCGTCTCCATCCTCGACAGCCTCGAGATCATGCTCGCCATCGGCATCGCCGGGTTGCTGGGCGGCGTCGGGCTCTACGCCCAGAGCCGGAACCTCGACCTCTCCGCCTCGCGCCTGGAAATCGCACTCGCGCCGAAGTCGTAGTCAGCCTGCAGTAGTCAGCGTGCGGTGAGGATGACCTTGCCGGTCGTGCGCCGCCCGCGCATGTCCTCGTGCGCGCGGCGAGCATCCTCGAGCGGGTACGCCGTCCCCGGAAGTGGCGTCACCTCGCCGGAGGCGACGAGTCGCACGAGATCGGCAAGCGGCTGAGCGACCATCCCGATGGGATCGACCTTCATGCAGTCGACGAGCCAGAAGCCAATGACGCTGAGTGATCCGGTCATGAGCGAGGACGGCGCGATCGGCGTAGCAGCCTCGCGCGAGGCCATGCCGTAGACGACGAGGCGCCCGAAGGGCGCGAGCGCACGCAGGGACGCATCCGTGGTCGCACCGCCGACCATCTCCAAGATGATGTCGACCCGCTTGCCGCCGTTGGCCTCGCGGATCGCGGCGGTGAGGCCCGCAGGATCTGCGTCGATCGCGACATCGGCGCCGAGGTCGAGGGCGAGCTGGCGCTTCTCCTCGCTCGACGCGACCGCGATGACGCGCCCCGCGCCCCAGAGCTTCGCGAGCTGGATCGCCAGGGACCCCACTCCTCCCGCGGCGGCGTGCACGACGACCGACTCACCGGTCACCATGCGCGCCGAGGTGCGCAGCAGGTGCCAGGCGGTGAGGCCCTGCACGAGCAGGCCCAGCGCAGCGGCATCGCTCACGCCCTCGGGGACCTCGAACGCCGCGGCGGGAGCGATGAGCGCGCGGTCGGCGTACCCGCCCGAGCCCGATGCGGTGAAGCCGCACAGCCGCCGGCCATCAGCGGTCCGGCCGACGACCTCGGCACCGGGGATGAAGGGGAGCTCTTGCGCGGAGAGGTAGGAGTTCTCGACCGCGTGCGTGTCGGCGTAGTTGACGCCCGCCGCATCGACCTCGAGGACCTCGAGCCCGGGGATCGGATCGGGGTCGGAGAGTTCGACGAGCTCGAGTACCTCGGGACCGCCGAAGCGGGTGACCTGGATGGCGCGCATTCGCCCAGGCTAGGGGGTGCGAGTCAGACCGCGCACTCGCCGCCGTCGCAGCAGGGCTGGATGTAGTAGCAGTTGGGGCAGAAGTCCTTGCCGCCGCGGCGCTGCAGCTCGACGGTCTCGCAGGCGGGGCATGGACCCGGGGAACCCATCACGGGCCCCGACGCTAGCGCCGAATTCGTTGACTGGCGCCCCGTGCAGGGGATGTACGGCGTGTCGCATGCACGAGGCGCCGCTCAACGACGTGGGCCTACCAGGACCCGCCGCCACCACCACCGCCGCCACCACCGGAGAAGCCGCCACCGGAGAAGCCGGAGCCACCCGAGGCCTTCGGCGGCGTCGACGCCGCGCTCACCGTGGACGCGCCGACCGACATGAGGTTGTGGACCGCGAATGTGCTGGCGAGGTAGAGCCCGGTGGAGTGCAGTTGCTCTTCGGTGAGGTCGGGGAACGCCCCCGACCAGGAATCCTCTAGCTCGAAGAGCACGGCGTAGGGCAGGAAGGTCGCGTAGACCGCGTAGTCCGGCAGGCCCAGTCGCTGCACCAGATCACGACGAGCAGCGCCGGGATCGGTGTCGAGGAGTCGCTTGAAGCCCTCCACCTCGGCCTCGAAGCGCGCGGTCTCGATGGTCTCGCGGTCGGGCACGAGGAATGCCGCGATGAAGAGGCCGGCCGTGAGCGCGGCGAACACGGGAGCGACACCGGCGTAGAAGATCGCATTGTCGGTGACGCTGCCGAAGCCGAAGGACGCGAACACGAGCAGCAGTCCGATCCCGGAGAGGCAGCCGACGCTGCGTCGCGGTGATCCGGCCTTCGGGTCGAGTCGATGGGCGGCCACCGCCTCCTTGGTGAGATCGGCGCGCACCCGCTTGACCGCTTCCGCGAAGTCCGCGTCGTAGCCTTCGAGGCTCGCCCGATCCCGGCCCTCGAATATCTCGCCGGTCAGCCGCTCCTCCCAGGGCCTCATCGCATCAGTGCCGGCGCCCCACCAGGCCAGGTCGATGCGGCCCTCCCGGAAGAGGCCACCGGGGTCGGAAGACAGGGTGATGTGCTTGCGCGCCACGAGATCGAGCAGCGTGGCGAGGACCCCGCGCGAGCTCAACTCGCCATCCAGGCTCACCTCGATTTCGGCTGGGCGGAGTCCACGCGGTGGGCCGAACTGCACGGGTGACCCGGGGATGTCGACGCCGCGGATGCGCCGGCGCAGCGCAAGTACGACGAGAGACGGAGTCACGAGAGCGATCAGGGAGAGGATCAGCGCTATCGGGAAGAACACGCGCCCCGCATCCTGCGACAGTGGCATCGACTCCACGCGCATGACGGGCGGGGTCGTGAACGCCGAGCCGGGATAGGCGATGACCCCGGTGAGCCCCTGGTAGGGAAAGAGAGCGCCTTGGCGGAAGGTCACGCTGTCGCCACTGATGCGGTCGTTGCAGCCGGCGGTGTCGCCGTAATAGCCGGTGAAGCACTGCGCGGCGAGCACCGGGCCGGGACCGGTGACGATGACCTGGGCCTGGTAGATGTCCACGCCCCAGCCGTCGCCGATGAAGTCCCAGTAGAGCTCGACGTCACCGGGAGCGAATCCGTAGGGATTGGCGGTCGCCAGATCCTCCGGCGTCATCGAGCGGAGCGCGCCGTCCACTGCGTAGGAGATCTCGTAGACATGCGCCCCGGTGATCGTCACGTCGGGATCCCCGATCCTCACCTCGAGGAGCGCGCCGTCCTGGCTGGTCTCGAACGGCACGGGTGACCCGTCCATGGAGACGGATTCCAGCGTGACGGGATGCATCCACCTCTTGCCGTCCGGCAGTTCGCTCCACTCTGGGATGAGCCGGTAGATGCCGTGACGATCCTCTGCCGAGCCGAAGTCGTATTCGATCCTCTCCGTCACGTCGAGCGAGCCCTCGGCCGTGACAGTCGCGGTGACGTCGTAGGACATCACTCGCTCGGAGTCGGCCGATGCAGGAGAGGCAAGCCCGACAACCGCGGCACTCGCAAGCACGAGGCCGAGGAGACCTCGGCTCGCGGCAGCGCGCACGGCGAGGGACATGAGGACTAGAACTGCACGTCAGGGGCGGACCGACGGCTCTCGTCGGGCTCGCGGTAGACCTCGCGCTGTGACACTCCCGCGACGCCCGCGAACCACATCGAGGGGATGGTGCGCAGCGCGGTGTTGAGGTGAACGACGGAGTCGTTGTAGTACTGCCGCGCAAACTGCAACTGACCCTCGATCTCCGCAAGCTGCACCTGCAGCGTCTGGAAGTTCGACGTTGCCGTGAGCTGGGGGTAGGCCTCTGCAACGGCAAAGAGGCGACCGAGGGCTCCGGTCATCGACGCGTCGGCCGCGGACTTCTCGTCGATGGACTGCGCCGCCTGGGTCCGCGTGCGCGCCACGGTCACCGCCTCGATCGTCGAGGACTCGAAATCTCGGGCGCCCTTGACGGTCTCCACGAGGTTGGGCACGAGGTCGGCACGCTTGGTGAGGAGCGTGTCGATGTCGCCGAGCGCACCGACGCACAGCACATCGAGTCGTCGCAGCTTGTTGAACTGCGAGACGAAGAGGATGACCGCCGCGATGAGCACGACGGCGACGATGATGAGCCACCACATGGGCCTAGTGTCCACCCTTGCCCGGAATGCGTCGATCCCCCGGGCAGCCATCGTGACGGCTGACCTCGGGGGATCGACGTGGAGAGTGGCCCTACTCCGTCACGGTGACCGTGACGACCCACTTCTCATCGGTGTCGTCCATATTGGTGAGGGTGATCTCGGCCGTGCCGGGCGAGAGCGCCTCGCCGCCGGGGAGGAACTGGGCCGAGCCGTCGTCCTTGCCCGCGGTGACTGCAACGACAGCCTCGTCGCTGGACGAGATCATCCACGCCATGACGTCATCGACATTGAAGGTGATGACGCGGCCGACCTGCACCTCGGCGGTGGTCTGGCCGGGCTCCACGATGACCGGTCCGATCATTCCTGCGCCTCCATCGGTCTGTGAGGGGGCCGCGGACGAACTCGGCGCCGCAGCGGAGCTGGACGACGTACCGTCCGATGAGCCTCCGCAGGCGGTGAGCACGCCGGCTCCGCCCAGGGCGATGATGCTGGCAGCCGCGATGGTGAGGCCGCGGCGGGCGTTCGAACGCATGAGTCCCTGCTTCCTGTCTGCCCCTCGTAGGGGTCGAGCCGTCCGGCTCATCCCCATGTTGACGGACAAGGTCCCCCACTGGTTCCTCATCCGTTCGGATGATGACCGCGCCCTGAGGTCAGGCATACCGCCTCTGCCCGTTCCGGCAGATCCCGCAGGTCCCTGGTGGAGGGCCTCGCGGAGGACCACACTGGCCCCATGACCAGCCGGCGCAACCCGTCGAATAGGGAGCGGGAGCAATCCTCCGCTCAGGCCCCCAAGGTCGAATTCGAGGAGACGACCCCCTACGACGCCTACGTGCGCGCATCCACCCTGGCCACCCTGCAGAAGACCGCGACGGACGAGCCGGGCGAGTACATGTTCTTGGTCCTGTCGCAGATCATGGAGCTCTACTTCAACCTGCTGGCCTTCGAGTGGCGCACGGCCCAGCGATTCCTGCGCGAGGACCGGCTCGGCGAGGCACTCCTCGCGCTGCGGCGCAGCAAGGACCACTTCACTGGTCTCAACGCGTCGTGGACCAGCTTCAGCTGGATGACACCGCCCGACTTCAACTCCTTCCGCGAGGCACTCGGCGAGGCTTCCGGCTTCCAGTCCTTCCTCTACCGCCACATCGAGTTCCTGCTGGGCTTCAAGGACCCGGCGCTTCTCAGGCCGCACAAGCACGTCGCCGGCGATCACTACGCCGAGTTGGTCGCGGCCTTCGAGTCGCCGAGCCTCTACGACGACGTGCTCGCCTATCTCGCGCGGCAGGGATACGCCGTGCCGCAGGAGGTACTCGACGCGGAGACCAACTCGACCCACGAGTGGAACGAGGCGATTGAGGACGTCTGGGTCCAGGTGTACGCCGACAACGGTCATGGCAGCCCGCTGCGTGAGCTCGCGGAGTCGCTCACCGATGTCGCCCAGCAATTCAGCGACTGGCGCTACTGGCACCTCATGGCGGTGCGGCGCAGCATGGGCCACAAGGGTGGCTCCGGCGGGTCCGCCGGACTCGCCTGGCTCGAGAAGAGCCTCCAACGGGAGGCCTTCCCCGAGCTGTGGTCGGCACGGACGAGAATCTGAGCGTGCGCGACTACGACCCCACCCTCGACAGCGAGGACCCCGGCTGGCGCGATCGCTTCCACATCCCGCCGTTCGTGGCTCCCCTCGACTTCCCGGATGCCCCCGGCGCCGCGTATCCCGAGGTTGCCTACTTCGCCGGCAACTCCCTCGGTCTGAAGCCGCGCGCCACGCGCGAGGCCCTGCTCACGGAGTTCGACCGCTGGGCCACCTGGGGCGTGGAGGGCCAACTGACCGGGCCGCGGCCGTGGAAGGACTACCACGAGGCGCTCACCGATCCGACCGCCCGTCTCGTCGGCGCACTGCCGCACGAGGTCGTGGTGATGAACTCGCTCACCGTCAACATCCATCTGCTCTTCGCGACCTTCTATCGGCCGGCGGGCCGGCGGACGAAGATCGTGATGGAGGACATCGTCTTCCCCTCCGACGGCTACGCACTCGCCTCGCAGGCGGCGTGGCACGGACTCGATCCGGCAGAGCACGTCGTACGCCTGCGGCCCCGCGACGGAGAAGACACGCTGCGTACTGAGGACGTCATACAGGCGATTCGCGACCTCGGCGACGAGGTGGCCGTGGTGTTCTTCAGCGCGGTCAACTACCTCACGGGCGAGTGGCTTGACATGCCGGCCATCACCGCGGCCGGACATGAGGTGGGAGCGGTCGTCGGCTGGGATCTCGCGCACGCTGCGGGCAATGTGCCCGTGTCGCTCCATGACTGGGACATCGACTTCGCCGCCTGGTGCTCCTACAAGTACCTCAACTCTGGGCCAGGGTCCCTCGCCGGCTGCTTCATCCACGAGCGTCACGCCAAGGACACGACACTGCCCCGCCTGGCCGGGTGGTGGGGCACCCGCACGGACACGCGCTTCCGCATGGAGCGCGACTTCGACCCGCCGCCCTCCGCTGACGCCTGGCAGGTGTCGAATCCGCCGATCTTCGCGATGGCCCCGGTGCAGGTGTCCCTGGAGATCTTCGATGAGGTCGGCATGGCCGTGCTGCGCGAGCGCAGCCTTCGTCTCACGGCGTACCTGCGCGATCTCCTGCATGAGGTACGCGCGGAGGTCGGCGAGAGCGCCCTCCACATTGTCACGCCCACGGACCCCGGCCAGCACGGCTGCCAGCTCTCCGTGCGCTTCTCGCGGGATATCCACGAACTCGCGGCGATCCTGCGCGATCTCGACGGCGTCATCGCCGACACGCGCAATCCCGACATCATCCGCTTCGCCCCCGTACCGCTCTACTCGACGTATCTCGACTGCTGGCGCGCGGCGGATGCGCTGCGCCGGCGCCTGGCCTAGCCATGCGCCGCTTCACCGAGCCCTACGGCGAGCACCCGCGGCAGTTCGGCGAGTGGTTCATCCCGGAGCCGGCAGGGGATGCCCGCCCGCCCCTCGTCATCGTCATCCACGGCGGATACTGGCGACCGGTGTGGCGACTCGACCTCGAAGAGGGCACGTCGCTGGACCTGGCGGCACACGGCTTCGCCGTGTGGAGCATCGAATACCGCACGTACGAATTCCCGTGGCCGACCACGATGAGCGATGTCGCCACGGCGATCGATCAGGGGCTCGCGGAGGCTGCCCGTCACGGGATCGACACCTCGCGTCGAGCGCTCCTCGGCCACTCGGCCGGCGGCGGCCTCGCGGCGTGGGCCACCTCGCGTCGGTCACTGCCCGAGGACGCGGTCGGGGCGGACCCCGAAGCGGCGGCCTTCGACCTCGTCGTGCTGCACGCCCCGGTCGCCTGCCTGGGGATCGGCAGCGCCGAGAAGCTCGGCGACGGAGCGATCGACACCTTCATGGGTGGCCGGCCGGCGGACGTGCCGGAGAGGTACGCCGTCACCGACCCGCATGCGCTCACGCCTGACCCCGGGTCGCGTCGCCTGCTGCTGCACGGCACAGAGGATGTCGACGTACCCGTGTCGCAGAGCGAGTCGTATCTCGCGCACCTGCAGGCCCACAGCATCGACGCGGAGCTCACCATCATCCCCGGTGACACGCACTACGAGATCCTCGATCCGACGTCGAAGGTCTCCGCGCTGCGGCGCGAGGCCCTCACGCGCGCCCTGCTCGACTGACGCGACCCCATCCGGCGAAGAGTTCCCGCACTCACTCGCCGAGTGTGCACTTGCGTGCACGTTTTCGTCCGGATTCACGCACGCAAGTGCACACTCGGCGCAAGGGACCTCAGGAGACGGACTCGCGCTGGCGGATCTCCGCGGCCACGGCCGACAGGTC
>CAYYZU010000079.1:0-8255 GCA_964476205.1 uncultured Actinomyces sp.
CCCTGCTCTTTCGGGGCGTTCCTGTCGTCCTTCGCGGGACTCTCGGCCCGGTCCGAGCGATCGTCGGCGCGGTCCTTGTCGCTCTTGTCGGCCCTGTCGGCCCGGCCGGACGAGCGACCCTTGGCGCCTGTTGCGCCGTTGTCGGAGGAACGTCCATTGCCGCTGTTTGAGCGGTTGCTGGACTGCTTGGCGCTGATCGCCTCAATGAGTGCGCTCTTGCGCATGGTGCTGGCCCCCGTGATGCCCAGGGACTGGGCGAGCTGCTTGAGCTCGGGCAGGAGCATTCCGGAGAGGCCGGAAGCCGACTTGCCTGCAGGGGCGGTGGCGGTATCGCTCACGTGGGTTCCTTCGTCATGCCCGACACCAGGGTGGAATCGGGGTGTGCGCGCCAGGCGAGAGCCGGGCTGCGCGGTGTCCGCCATGCCTGAAAGGGCATTCCCTAGATCAGGTTCCCTAGATCGAGGAGGAGAAATCAGAGGGAGGAGGCGGGTACGTCCTAGACGGACTCCTTGAGGCTAGCACCCGCCCTGTCGGGGATGCCTCACGACCCCCGGATGTGGACCCGGGCCCCGTCACCCTCCACCGGTACGGCGAGCGAGCGCCAGCCGTGTGGCGCTGCAGCGATCGCCGCGGTGCGTTCGCCCTCATCGACGGTGAAGGCAAGCACCGTCGGCCCCGCCCCCGACACGACCGCCGGTATGCCGCCTTCGCGGAGCGACAGGACGAGTGCGTGCGACTGCGGGTACGCCTGCGCTCGCGCATCCTGGTGAAGTCGATCCTCTGTCGCAGGAAAGAGCAGCGCGGGATCGGAGACGACCGCGTGTGCGAGAAGCGCCGTGCGACCGACATTGAACACGGCGTCCGCGCGCGACACCGTGTCATCGAGCATCGTGCGTGCCTGCTTGGTGGGCATCGACTGCTGGGGGATGAAGATCACGGGGACGATGGACGGATGCGTCGAACGCGTGACTGCACTCGCATGCGTGTCATCGACCGAGTCCACCCACGCTGTCGTGAACCCACCGAGGAGCGCAGCAGCCACGTTGTCGGGATGACCCTCCATGCGGGTAGCGAGGCCGAGGACCTCGTCATCGGGCAGGAGCGCCTCCCCTTCTTCCACGAGACCGCGGGCAAGCAGGATCCCCGCCACGATCGCTGCCGCCGATGAGCCCAGGCCACGCCCCTGAGGGATGCCGTTGCGGCAGCGGAGGACTATCCCGGGCGCGGTGACCCCCATGGCCTCCCACGCGGCCGCCATGGCCTGCGCCACGAGGTGGCGGTCATCCGACGGCAGGGAGCCCGACCCCTCGCCCTCCACCGTGACGAGGACGCCAGGATCCTCGGTGACCATCGCGACGAGATGGTCATGCAGTGCGAGCGCAAGACCCAGCGAGTCGAAGCCCGGACCGAGATTGGCGCTCGTCGCGGGCACGACGACTTCGACGCCAACGGAGCGAAAGCCCATCGCCTATCCCCGAAGCCCCAGTGCGACGGCAGCCACTGCCGCGTCGACGGGGACCACGATCGGATCAGGCGCGGCTTCGAGCGCCCACTGCGGATCCTTGAGTCCGTTGCCGGTGAGCGTGCACACGATGGTCTGCCCGGGATCGAGCTGTCCGCGCTCGTGGGCCTGCAGCAAGCCGGCAACGCTCGCGGCGCTCGCCGGCTCGCAGAAGAGGCCTTCCTTCGCCGCAAGGAGGCGGTACGCCGCAAGGATCTGCTCGTCAGTGACCGAATCGATCAGTCCGCCGGAGTCATCCCGCGCGGCCACGGCCTGATCCCACGACGCAGGATTGCCGATGCGGATGGCCGTCGCGATCGTCTCCGGCTTGGCCACCGGAGCGCCCTGCACGATGGGCGCAGAGCCCGCGGCCTGGAAGCCCCACATGCGCGGCAAGCGGGTGGAATGGCCCGCGTCGGCGTACTCGCGGTAGCCCTTCCAATAGGCCGTGATGTTGCCTGCGTTGCCGACGGGAAGGCAGTGGATGTCCGGGGCGTCGCCGAGCAGGTCGACAACCTCGAAGCTCGCGGTCTTCTGGCCCTCGATGCGATCCGGGTTCACGCTATTGACCAAAGACACGGGGTAGTCATCAGAGAGACCACGGGCGAGGGTGAGGCAGTCGTCGAAGTTGCCCTCGACCTGCAGCAGGGTCGCGCCATGGATGATCGCCTGCGCGAGCTTGCCCATTGCGATCTTGCCCTGCGGCACGAGCACGGCGCACACCATTCCTGCCTTGACCGCGTAGGCCGCGGCACTGGCGGAGGTGTTGCCTGTCGATGCGCAGATGACCGCGCGCGCACCCTCCTGAGCGGCCTTGCTGATGGCCATCGTCATGCCCCGGTCCTTGAAGGAACCCGTGGGATTGGCGCCGTCGTACTTCAGCCAGACCTGGCTCCCCGTCATCTCGCTCAACGTGCAGGCATAGACGAGAGGGGTGCCTCCCTCGCGCAGCGTGACGACGGGAGTGTCGGTATCGACCGGCAGCCACGCGCGGTACTCCTCGATGAGGCCACGCCACTGGGGAGCGCCCGACTTCATGATCCAGCCTCGCCTTCGACCCGCATGACGCCGACTACCTGCTTCACCACGTCAAGTCCGCGCAGGGCCTCGATGGTCCGACTCAGGTCGCCGTCCTGCGCGAGATGCGTGCGCACGATCAGCCCTGCGTCGTCGCCATGGCCTTCCTGACGCACGACCTGGATGCTCACCCCGTTGTCCGAGAAGGCGCGGGCGACAGTCGCAAGCACGCCCGGGCGATCGGCGACGTCGAGATTGACGTAGTAGCGGGTGCGCGCCTGGTCGATCCCTCGGATCTCGAGATCGGCGTATGTCGACTCCCGAGGACCGTGGCCACCGGAGCGGAGGTTGCGCGCGACGGCTACGACGTCCCCGAGGATGGCGCTCGCAGTGGGTGCGCCCCCCGCACCGCGGCCGTAGAACATCATCTCGCCGGCGCTCTCCGCCTCGATGAAGACGGCATTGAACGCATCTCGGACACTGGCGAGGGGGTGGCTGCGCGGCACCATCGTCGGATGGACTCGGACGATGACCCCGCGTCCATCGTCGGTGCGCTCAGCAACGGCGAGGAGCTTGATGACGAATCCCATGTCCCGGGCGGCTGCCACATCGGCGGCCGTGACTCCGGTGATGCCCTCGCACGAAACGTCGTCAAAGGTCACACGAGTGTGGAAGGCAAGCTCGGCAAGGATTGCCGCCTTGGCGGCTGCGTCCAGGCCGCCGACGTCGGCCGTGGGATCGGCCTCGGCGTATCCCAGGGCCTGTGCTTCAGCGAGGACATCGGCGTAGTCGGCGCCCTCCTCGTCCATCTTGCTGAGGATGAAGTTGGTCGTGCCGTTGACGATGCCGAGCACCTTGACGACGCGGTCTCCCGCGAGCGACTCGCGCAGTGGGCGCAGGAGCGGGATCGCTCCAGCCACGGATGCCTCGAAGTAGAGATCAACGCCGTGCGCGGCGGCAGCTGCGTAGAGGGAGGCACCATCGGCCGCGAGAAGCGCCTTGTTAGCGGTGACGACCGACGAGCCTGCCGCCATGGCCTGAAGGATGAGGGTGCGGGCAGGCTCGATCCCGCCCATCACCTCGACGACGATGTCGCTGCCCCGAGCGGCAAGCTCGGTCGCGTCGTCGGTCAGGAGCGCGGCCGGAACGCCGTCGCGGGGCCGCGAGGCATCGCGCACCGCCACGCCCACGAGCTCGAGGGGTGCGCCGATGCGTGCAGCGAGATCGTCGGACTGCTCAAGGAGGAGTCGGGCGACTTGGGATCCGACGGTGCCCCCGCCCAGCAGGGCAACGGTGATCGGCGCGGACATCTGTGCTCCTCCGGGGCTGGGCTGGAGGCCCTAGCCTCTCAGACCGCGGCACCTCTCAGACCGCGGCGCCCGGATCAAGGGCGAGGAGGTCCTGCTCCGTCTCACGCCGGAGCACCACACGGCAAGCCCCCTCTCGCACGCCGACGACCGCGGGGCGAGGGAGGTAGTTGTACTGCGAGGCCATCGAGCGGCAGTAGGCACCCGTCGCGGCCACCGCCAGGAGGTCTCCCTCGCGCACGTCGCCCGGAAGCCACGCATCGCGCACGATGACATCTCCGCTTTCGCAGTGCTTGCCCACGACGCGGCAGAGGACCGGCGGCGCGGATGAGACCCGCGAGGCGAGGATGACGGTGTAGTCGGCGTCGTAGAGCGCCGTGCGGATGTTGTCGCTCATCCCCCCGTCGACCGAGACGTAGACGCGCTCATGGCCGTGGTCGAGTTCGACCGGCTTCACCGTGCCTACCTCGTAGACCGTCACGCCCGCCGGGCCGACGATCGCGCGGCCGGGCTCGAAGGCCAGCCGCGGCACCGGAAGCCCCGCGCGGGCGCACGCACCGTCGACGATCGCCTCAATGGCCTTGGCCATGGCACCGACCTCGAGCGGATCGTCATCCTGCACATACGCAATGCCCATGCCGCCACCCAGGTCGAGCTCGGCGACGTCGATGCCCTCGGCCTGCAACTGCGCCATGAGTCCGACGAGACGTGCCGCCGCAACCTCGAAGCCTGCGGCGTCGAAGATCTGGGAACCAATGTGGGAGTGCAGGCCGAGGAACTCCAACTCGGGAGTGGCCACGATGCGCTCGATCGCTTCGCGGGCCTTGCCCGAAGCAAGGGAGAGTCCGAACTTCTGATCCTCGTGCGCGGTGGCGATGAACTCGTGCGTGTGCGCCTCGACCCCGACAGTGACGCGGACGAGCAGGGCGGGACGCACCCGCGCCTCACGCGCCACCTCGGCGATGCGATCGATCTCGTCTAGCGAGTCCACCACGATGCGCCCCACACCCGCCGCGAGCGCGCGGCGGATCTCCTCACGGGACTTGTTGTTGCCGTGGAGGAGGAGCAGGTCGCCGGGCACGCCAGCCGCCAGGGCAACGGCAAGCTCTCCCCCGCTGGCGACATCGATGCCGAGGCCCTCCTCGACGGCCCAGCGGGCGACGGTCGTGGCGAGGAATGCCTTGGCGGCGTAGTAGATGTCGGAACGATGCCCGTCGTACGCCGACCGGAACGCCGCCGCGCGTGCGCGGAAGTCACCCTCGTCGAGAAGGAAGACCGGAGTCGAGAAGTCGCGTGCGGCATCGCGGACGTCGACCCCGCCGATGACGAGCGCTCCGTCCGCATTGCGATGCGCGCCCTTCGGCCATACCGCCGCGTCCAGGGCTCCCGGGTCCCCCGAGGGCACCGCGGGCGCGAACGACGGGGACACGACGTCTCCGTGCCGAGGGCCTGCGGGGTGCGCGCGCATGCGGCAAGGCTAGTCAGTGCGCACGCCCTGACCGAGCAATGGCAGCCCTTAGGCGGTCAGGGTCCTGGCTCCCGCGGTCGCGCGGGGCGACGCTGGAGGCACACGGGGGCAAAGGAGGTTCGCGAGATGACCACAACCGAGTCCAGGACTGCCCCGGCAACCACGTCCGATGGGCCGGTTCCGACGCATCGGCCCTGGCAGCAGGGTCCGCTCCCCGAGATCATCGGCTACGTCGGCGCGGCACTGGTCGCGAGCGCAGCTCTCAACTTCGTCGCCCAGTCCTGGGAGGACTGGAGCATCGCCGTGCGCCTCAGTGTCATTGGGGTAGCGGCAGCGCTGCTGTGCTCGGCCGCCCTCGTCATCATGGGATTCGCCGAATGGCGTGCGGGACTGCAGTCGGAGCAGCATGCCAACCGGCGGCGGCTGGTGGCCGTGCTCTTCGCGCTGACCGCGCCGCTCGTCGGTGCTTTCGTCGCCGTCATCCTCGATGCCCAGGGACGATTCGAGGAGACCTCCCCGTGGATCATCCTGCCCGGCGTCATCGCGCTGGTGGCAGCACTCGCAGGCGCGTGGTGCGCTCCCGGGACGATGACGACTCTCGCCGTAGCCGGGATGGGTGCCTGGACCGCCATCGCCACGAGCGTCGTCGTCGCGGAAAACCAGCCCGAGTGGTGGGTCCCGATCCTGGCGACCGCCTTCGGTGCGGCCTGGCTCGCCGTGGCTCCACGACTCCTGGCAAACCCCACCCTCTCGGAGTCCCTCGGCGTGGCTTGGCTGCTCGCCATGCTCGGGCCCGCTGCCGTCACCGACCTCGCAGAGACCATGGTGGTCTCGGGCGATCAGGCCATCGCCGTATGGCTGAGTCGCGGGATTCTGGTCGTCTTCGCCGCCGTGGCGCTCACGCTCTTTGCACGCGGGGCGAGTGGGGCGTGGGCTGTGGGCGGAGTGATCGCGGCGGTGCTGGCGTCGATGGGCCTCGCGGGGCAGGCGCTGGGCTGGGTCGCCGCCCTGCTCGTCGCCGGCGTCGTGCTGCTCGCCCTCAGCGGACTCCTGCTGGTCGTCCGACGTCGTTCCTCCCCCGCGGAGGAGGAGAGGGAGACACAGTCGACTACATCCGCTCCGGCGCCGTGACTCCGCACATCGTCAGGCCATTGGCAAGCACCTGACGGGTCGCGGCGCACAGCCAGAGACGCGCGAAATGGATGGGTTCCGTGGGCTCGTCACCCCGAGGGAGCACTCGGCAGGCGTCATAGAAGCGGTGGTACGCCGTCGCCAGGGATTCGAGGTAGCGGGGCACGCGATGCGGCTCGCGGAGTTCGGCCGCGGAGGCGACTACAGCGGGGAACTCCGCTAGGGCTCGGAGCAACTCACCCTCGCGCTCATGCACGAGCAGGGCGGGGTCGTATCCCGTCGATCGCCAATCGATCCCGACGTCGGCGGCGTTGCGCAGCACGGAACTCACGCGCGCGTGGGCGTACTGCACATAGAAGACCGGGTTGTCGTTGGTCCTCTGCACGAGCAGGTCGAGATCGAGGGTCATCGGCGATTCGACCGGGTAGCGGATCAGCGAGTAGCGCGCGGCATCGACACCTACTTCCTCGATGAGCTCCTCGAGCGTGACCAGGGTGCCGGCCCGCTTCGAGAGCTTCACCTCCTGACCGTCGCGCATCATCTTCACGAGCTGGCCGATGAGCACCTCGACGCTCACGTCCATGTCGTCTCCGGCACATGCCGCGACCGCACGGAGCCGGTTGACGTAGCCGTGGTGGTCCGCACCAAGAAGGTAGATCGACGTGGTGAAGCCGCGCGCTCGCTTGTCGACGTAATAGGCCGTGTCAGACGCGAAGTACGTCATCTCTCCATCGGCCTTGATGAGCACCCGGTCCTTGTCGTCGCCGAAGTCCGTGGTGCGCAGCCATGTCGCCCCGTCCAGCTCGAAGACGTGCCCCTGCTCGCGCAGCCGGTCCATCCCGCGCTCCACGGCACCCGAGTCATGCAGCGAGCGTTCGGAATACCACGTGTCGAAGTGAGTGCGGAAGAGCTCCAGCACCTGCTGCTGCTGCGCAAGTTGGAGGGTGTACGCCGCCTCGCGAAACGCGACGAGCTGCTCGCTCTCGGGCAAGGAGAGGAACTCCGGATGCTCGGCCACGATGCTCGCGGCGAGATCGGTGATGTAGGCACCGTGATAGCCGTCCTCCGGCACGGGCCGGCCCTGCGCGACAGCCATGACGGAGGCACCGAAGCGATCCATTTGCACGCCGCGGTCGTTGATGTAGAACTCCGTCGACACGTCCGCGCCCGCCGCCGCCAGCACGCGGGCGAGAGCGTCGCCCACCGCGGCCCAGCGCGTGTGACCCAGGTGCAGCGGCCCCGTGGGATTTGCGGAGATGAACTCGACGTTGAAGCGTCGCCCGGCGAGGAGGCTGCCGTGCCCGTAGTCAGCTCCCGCCTCCACGACCTGCCCGGCCAGCGCTCCTTGGGCGTCGGCAGCGAGGCGAATATTGATGAAGCCAGGCCCAGCGACCTCGGCTTCGGCGACCCCCTCCACCCCGCCGAGGCGGGCTGCCACCAGTTCGGCGATCTCCCGGGGCGGACGCCCGGCTGACTTGGCGAGCGTGAGGGCCACCGGCGTCGCGTAATCCCCGTGGTCGCGATTCTTGGGCCGCTCGATGACGACCTCGTCGGGTGCCTGTCCCGCGAGCAACCCCTCGTCCTGCAGCGCCAGGACGCAGTCACGCACGGCGACGGACAGGTCCTCGGGAGTCATGACCGGAGCGTAATCGTCCACAGACTGGCCCGGCTGTGAGGATCACTCCCCTCGCCATGAGGCCGCGTGCTACCGTCAACGTGGCTGTGCTGCACAAGAACCACCGTTCGAGGGCGATCAGAGGCCGGGATTCCCGGTCGGCGATCACCCTGGCTCCCTGGGAACTCCCAAGGCCGGGACGTCGGCTCGCACCAC
>CAYYZU010000080.1:0-5502 GCA_964476205.1 uncultured Actinomyces sp.
TCGACTTCGTCTCGCAGCTCTACCGCTACGAGATGACCGACTTCATCGACCGCAATATCGACTCCCCCTTCGACCTGCTCACCCCCAACCTCGCGCGCCTGGTCGCCATCGGCGGCTTCCGCAAGCTCGCACCGCGTGTGCGGGAGTTCCTCCGCGACCCGCGCACCGAGCGCGTCTTCTCCTTCCAGGCGATGTACGCCGGGCTCTCGCCGTATGACGCGCTCGCGATCTACGCCGTCATCGCCTACATGGACTCCGTCGCAGGCGTCTACTTCCCCAAGGGCGGCATGCACGCCGTCCCCCAGGCGATGGCGGCCGCCGCGGAGAAGCACGGCGTGCAGTTCCGCTACGGCACCGAGGTCACGCGCGTCGAGACCCGGGGCCAGCGCGCCGTCGCAGTGCACACCGCTGACGGCGAGCGCCTCGAGGCCGACGTGATCGTCCTCAATCCCGACCTGCCTGTCGCCTACCGCGACCTCCTCGGGCGGTCGCCGTGGAGCATCCGCCGGCTCGACTACTCGCCGTCCTGCTTCCTGCTTCTCGCGGGATCCTCGGCGTCGTATTCTCAGATCGCCCACCACAACATCCACTTCGGTAAGTCGTGGAAGGGCGTCTTCCGCGAGCTCATCGACGAGAAGCGGCTCATGAGCGATCCGAGCCTGCTCGTCACCAACCCCTCGCACTCCGATCCGGCGCTAGCGCCCGACGGCAAGCAGGTCTACTACGTGCTCTTCCCCACCCCCAATCTCGATGCGCCGATCGACTGGCGCACCGAGGGACCGCGCTACCGCGACGAGGTCGTGCGTGTCCTTGAGGAGCGCGGCTACCGCGGCTTCGGAGACGCCATCGAGGTGGAGGCGACCACGACCCCCCTGGACTGGGAGCAGCGCGGCATGGAGCGTGGGGCGCCGTTCGCCGCGTCCCACTCGTTCCTGCAGACCGGCCCCTTCCGCCCCCGCAACATCTGGGGCGAGAACGTCGTATTCACGGGATCCTGCACCCAGCCCGGCGTGGGCGTGCCGATGGTGCTCGTCTCGGGCCGGCTCGCGGCCGAGCGCATCCTCGGGCCTGACCCGCTCTACCGCTCGCGCGCCCTGCGCTGATCTCATCGCGCCCTACCGAGCGCCTACGCTGGCGCCGTGAGCACCTGGGATACGCGCCTCCTCGCGCGCTATGCGCTTCCCGGGTTCGTCGGGTCCCTCATCCTCGCCGTCGGGGCACTGGGCGTGGGCTGGCTACCCCTCACCGGGGGCCTCATCGACTTCGTAGGCGTCGACGCACTGCGCGGCACGACAGCCGGCCTGCTGCTCTCGCGTGCCTTCGTCTTCGTCGGCGTCGCCCTGCTGCTGCAGGCCTGGCTGATCCTGGGGCACGACCTGCTCGCCGATGCGGACGACCCGCACAGCCTGCGCGGCATCGACCCCCGGACCCTCGTCACGGTCCTCATTGCATGGGTTGCGCCGCTCGTGCTCGCTCCGCCGCTCTTCAGCCGCGACGTCTACTCCTATTTCGCGCAGGGTCGGGTGGTGGCGTCCGGGCAGGATCCCTACGAGACCGGCGTGGCCGTCATCGACGGGTGGTTCGAGGACGGCGTCGACCCCATGTGGGCCGAGACCCCGACGCCCTACGGTCCCTTCTGGCTCCTCTTCGCGCGCGGGGTGGCCAACTTCGCACCCGAGCAGCCTGCACTGGCCGCACTCATCTTCCGCCTCTCGGCGCTCGCGGGACTGGCCCTGCTTGTCATCTACCTCCCCCGGCTGGCCAACGCGCACGGCATCAATGCCGCCCCGGCACTGTGGCTCGGCGTACTCAATCCGCTCGTCGTCATGCACGTCGTGTCGGGTGCGCACAACGACGCGCTCATGATCGGCCTCATCGTCATGGGCTTCGCGCTCGCCAGTGAGAGACATCCGGCGATCGGCGTCATCGCCATCGCACTTGCGGCAGCGGTCAAGCCCATCGCCCTGCTCGCCCTCCCCTTCGTGGGTCTCGTCTGGGCAGGGCAGCGCGACAGGGGCAACTTGGCCGACCCGCCGGGCCTGTATTCGAGCTGGGGCGCGCGCATCCGCGCCTGGATCCTCGCCCTCCTCATCACCGTCGCCGTCTTCGCTGTCGCGAGCGTGCTCGCTGGCGTCGGCCCGGGATGGATAGCGGCACTGAGTACCCCCGGTGAGGTGCGCACCTGGCTCTCGCCCGCGACTGCACTAGGGATGCTCCTCGGGACGGCCACCACCGCGACGGGCCTCACCATCGACGACGCACTGGTCGTCACGGTCACGCGGACCATCGGGACAATCGCAGCGCTGGGCATCGTCGCCTGGCTCATCCTGCGCCCCGAGGGTCGAAGCCCCGTGCGTGGCGCCGCACTCGCGTTCCTCACCGTCGTGCTCCTGGGTCCCGTCATCCAGCCGTGGTACCTGCTGTGGTTCCTCCCGCTCTTCGCAGCCACCGGACTCAAGCCCACGCAGTTGCGTGTGGTGATCCTCGTCATCGCGGGCTTCTCACTTCACGGCATGGCCGAGTCGAGCTCCACCTCCGACAACCTCTTCGAGTTCAGTGATGGCCTCGCCATCCTCGCGGCGTTCATCATCGTCGGACTCGTGCTGCTCGTCAGCCCACGCGAGCGCCGCCTCGTGCTCGGGGGACCGCTGAGCCACGGGCTGATGCCTCAGGACCCGAGCGCGCAGGCCCGTGCCGAGGAATCCGTCTTCCGTGGCAGGATCGGCACCCGTGAATGAGTGGGATGCCGCCGGGATCGTCGATCCGTCGCTGCGCGCGTCCTACGAGCGGTGCAAGCGCCTGAACGCCGAGCACGGCAAGACGTACTACCTCGCCACGCTCCTCCTGCCGCCGCACAAGAGGCCCTACGTCCACGCGCTCTACGGCTTCGCCCGCTACGCCGACGAGATCGTCGACGACCTGTCCTCCACGCTCACCGACGCCGAGAAGGCCGATTGGCTCGGCCGATGGGGTGACGAGATCCTCGCCGACATCCGGCGCGGCCGATCCCGCGACCCAGTGGGCCGCGCCCTCGTCGACACCGTGCGCACCTGGGAGATCCCTACCGAGCACTTTGAGGCCTTCCTCCACTCCATGCGGATGGATCTCACCGTCACGGAGTACCCGACCTACGACGACCTGTACGAATACGTCTACGGCAGCGCGGCCGTGATCGGGCTGCAGATGGTGCCCATCCTCGAGCCCACCTCGCCCGAGGCTTACGCACGCGCGCAGGATCTCGGCGTCGCCTTCCAACTCGCCAACTTCATCCGCGACGTGGGCGAGGACCTGCATCGCGGCCGCGTCTACCTGCCGCTCGACGAGCTCGCCTCGCACGGCGTCACGCGCGAGGTCCTCGAGCGCCGCGTCGCGACGCCCGCGGTCAAGGCAGCTCTCGCCGAGCAGGTCGTGCGCGTGCGCGAGCTGGAGGAGAAGTCACGATCAGGGATCGCGTTGCTCTCTCCCGACTCGCAGCCGTGCATCGAGGCTGCGCGCGTGCTCTACTGCGGCATCGTCGATGAGGTCGAGCGCATCGACTACGAGGTTTTCGACAAGCGCGCGACGGTGCCGCTACGCCGCAGGCTGGCCGTGGCCGGACCCGCCTGGGTCCGCGCCCGCCGCGCCCGGGGACGCCGGCGCTCGGCTGCCTGAGCGACGCCAGATCGGCGGCCCCGACATGGGCGTGCGCTGCACGCCACGACGCCCCCAGAAGATCCACAGCGACGTGGCGAGCAGGCAGAGAGAGAAGCCCATGAGCAGGTCCTCGAAGGGCTGGAAGGCGATGCGTCCATTGCCGATGAACGGCGGTGGGCCCTGGTCGGGCTGACTGCCCACGATCATCGTGTCGGAATAGCGGAAGACCTGCAGCCAGGTGAGGACGCCATTGGTGAGCAACTGGAAGAAGAGCACGATCGCGTAGGACACCCAGAAGCCGCGCCGGGTGACGAGCCGCGTGCGCAGGATGAGGACGTCCGTGACGATCGATGCGACGACGACTGCGATGCCGATCTGGGTGTACGTCATCCCTTGTCACCACCCTGAGCATCGACAGGGGCCTCATCGCCAGGCACCTCATCGCCAAGGGGCCAGCCCTTGACGGAGCGCACGGCTTCGAGGCTGAGGATGGAGGCCAGAGGGACGACGACGAAGAAGATGAGTTCCTCGATGGGAATGATGCCGAAGAGTTCGATCCCCACAGTGCGATCGGGATCGATGCTCCAGTGCCCCGTGGCAATCGCCCAGATATCCCAGATGACGAAGAGGGTGAAGGGAATGGCCAGCGCCAGCAAGAGGCGCTTCCACCGGCGCAGAACTCGGGTGCGCAGGGCGATCTCCAGCCAGGCGGAGCCGACGAAGATGAAGAGAAGAACGCCGAGGTAGGTGAAGCGCTCCATCACGCGCCCGACAGGAGCTTGGCGTGATTCCACGAGACGGTGCGCTCCGGCACGAGCCGCATGGCCACCTGCTTGACGGCGGTGGGCCGGTAGGCCTCCATCGCGGCGGGCACGTGCTCGGGATCGAGGCCCTCGTACTTCACCAGAAGCGCAGCCGCGATCTCGCAGATGACGTCGATGTCCTCGCTCAGCTCGAGACGCCCGGACACCTGCACCCCGCGTAGCTCGGCGTAGCGATCGCCATCCTCGACGAGCGTGGCCACACGCGCATCACGTCGCACGTTGGTGACCTTCTGCGACTTCGCGTAGGTGCGCATCCAGACCTCTCCGTCGCGCAGCACGAACCACATGGCCACGGGGTCAGGGACCCCGTCCGGGCCGATCGTCGTGAGGATCATCGTGCGGGCGGTTTCCAGGAAAGCGCGAATCTCGTCGTCGCCCATGGTGATCTCATCGCGTCGGCTCACCCGTCCATCCTGCCCAGGAAGCCGCAGAACTGCCACGTCGAGGGGCTGCCACGTCGAGGGGCTGCCACGCCGGATCCGCGCATCCCCTGATGGGGCATCCCCCCGACCTAGACTCGGGCCATCATGGATTCCCCGACCGGCCAGGTCCCCACAGCTCCTCCCGATCCCCTCATCGGGACCCTCGTGGACGGCCGGTACCAGGTGGTGTCCCGGATCGCCCGGGGTGGCATGGCGACCGTCTACGAGGCCATCGACACCCGGCTCGACCGCACAGTGGCCCTCAAGATGATGAGTGCGGCCCTCGCCGAGGACCCGGGATTCGTCACCCGCTTTCGCCGGGAGGCGCGCGCTGCCGCGCAGCTCAGCCACCCCCATGTCGTCGCCGTCTTCGACCAGGGCGAGGCAGCCGGGCTCCCCTATCTCGCCATGGAGTACGTCCCCGGTCGCACACTGCGCGACGTACTCCGCGACTACGGCGCCCTCACCCCCGAGCAGGCACTCACGATCCTCGACCCGGTGCTCGAGGCACTGTCCGCAGCTCACGACGCGGGCTTCGTGCACCGCGACATCAAGCCGGAGAACATCCTCATCTCCGACGACGGACGCGTGAAGGTCACCGACTTCGGCCTTGCACGCGCCGT
>CAYYZU010000080.1:5512-8252 GCA_964476205.1 uncultured Actinomyces sp.
AGGCACATCTCTGACGGGGCGATACCCTTCATCTCAGCGTCAATCTCAGGAAACACCCAGGGCATGATCATCGGCACCGTCGCCTACCTCTCCCCCGAGCACGTCGAGCGCGGCGATGCAGATGCCCGCTCCGATGTGTACGGCGCCGGCATCTCGCTCTTCGAGATGGTCACGGGGCAGGTGCCCTTCGCCGCCGAGAGCGCGATCACGGTGGCCTACCAGCACGTCAATGCCGACGTCCCCGCGCCGTCATCCCTGCGCCCCACGATCCCACCCGACGTCGATGCGCTCGTTGCGACGGCCACCCGCCGCGATCCGGACCTTCGCTACCCCGACTGCCGCGCATTCCTCGCCGACGTCCGGCGCGTGCGGCGCACGCTGCCGCCACCGCAGCCCCTCACCAAGGACACCCAGGACACGCTGATCGTCCCGGCTGGCATGGCCGCCGCAGGCGGCACTCCCCCGCCGGCCGTCACTGTGCGTCCAGCGGCGGCCGCAGCCGCTGCGGCACCGCGCGCCGAGCGTCGTCGGCGAGGACGCGGCTGGCTCATCGCCGTCCTCCTGCTGCTCCTCGCCATCGGCGGAGCGGCGTTCGCCGGCTGGTACCTCGCAGCCGGGCCGGGCAAGCAGGTGACAGTCCCCGGAATCCTCAACATGGACCAGGCGGAGGCCACCACGGCGCTCCAGTCGGTGGGACTCACTCTCGAGGTCGCGGGCGAGGAGTACAGCGAGACCGTGCCGGCTGGCCTGGTGCTCTCCTCAGACCCCGCGCCAGGGGCCAGTGCGGCCGCCAACTCTGCAGTGTCCGTCGTGCTCTCACGCGGTCCCGAGCGCTACGCCGTGCCGGATGTGCGCGGCGATCCGCTCGAGGCAGCGAGGACGGCGATCACGGAGGCCAACCTCCTCGTCGGCATCATCACCGAGGACTGGGATCCGGAGGTGCCCGCCGGGTCCGTCGCCTCGACCGAGCCAGCGGCCGGCGATGAACTCAAGCCCGGTACCCCCGTCGACGTGGTGGTGTCCAAGGGGCCAAGGCCCGTGCGCCTAGCCAACTACGCCGGCTCCACCGCGAGCGAGGTGCAGGCCGAACTCGAGTCGGCCGGTCTCGTGGTGACGGTGAAGGAGGAGTTCTCGACCGAATTCGCCGAGGGACTCGTCATCTCCACCCTGCCCGGCAAGGGTGAGCGCGTCCCCGTCGGCGGCTCCGTGGAGCTCCTCGTCTCCAAGGGACCCCCGCCGGTGGAGGTGCCCTACCTCATCGACATGAAGCGCGATGATGCCGTGTATCTGCTGCAGGAACTCGGTCTCAACGTCGAAGTCAACGAGCCGCCGTTCACACCGCTCAATCGAGTGATCTCGCAGGATCCCGCCGCCGGCACGCTCATCCCGGCGGGCAGCACCGTGACCATCACCATCATCTAGAGCTCAGCACTTCGTCGAGTGGCGCCCCGTGCGCCCGACACGCCGTGCTGCCAGTGCATAAGCCGCCACTCAACGAAGTGGGAGGCCCCATACGCCCTAGAGCAGCGCACCCTCGTGCTCGAGCAGGAGCACCTTCAGGTCCGGGCCGAATCCGTAAGCGCTGATGGTGCCGTCGGTGTGGATGATGCGGTGACAGGGCACGAACGGCGCGACGTGGTTGAGCGCGCAGGCCGTCCCGGCGGCGCGGACCGCCTTGGGGTTGCCCGCCATGCGGGCCAGGTCGGCGTAGGAGACCGTCGTCCCGCCGCGCACGCGCCTCATCGCCTTCCACGCCTCCTGCTGGAAGGGACCGCCCGGCTGATCGACTGGCACGTCGAGGATCGCATCGATATCCCCCTCGACCCACGCCGCGATGGCATCGCTCGCGCCGTCGACATGGCGCACCTTGCGCGCGGATTCGAGGTCGACATGTGCGATGTCGGTGGCCCGAGGCTCGCCGAACCACGACGCAATCACGACGCCGTCCTCATCGGCGACGAAGCCGACCGGGCTCCAGGGTGTGCGGACGCTGGTGCGCACCAGCGATGCGAATCGACGCGAGCTCATGCGCTCACGGCCTCGCGCGGTGGACGGCCCGTCTCCTGGCGCACGAGGCGGCGCAGATGCCGCTCGCTCACATGCAGCCGTCGCGCGGTCTCGGTCACCGAGACGCCCAGCCGGAGGTAGCCGATGGCCCGACCCACGGTGGCCGCACGGAAGGATTCCTGGGGGTGGTCACCATCGGGGCGGCACCTCTTGCACGGCCGGTAGCCGGCAGCGAGCGCAGTCGACAGGTCATCGACCCATTCGATGTTCTCGGGGCGCGGGCGCCGACTCGCGCAACCGACACGGCAGACGATCCCCGTCGTCCGCACGGCGTACCACTCGCTCATGGCTCCATCCTGCACCGCGAGGGGGATCTCCGGTGCACCAACACCGGACATGCAATTCCGGGGCTAGCGCTTGAGGAGCATGTCGGCCACGAGGAAGGCCAACTCGAGCGACTGCTCGCGGTTGAGACGCGGGTCGCAGGCCGTCTCGTAGCGCACGCCGAGGCCATCCTCGGCGACTCCGTGGGTGCCGCCCACGCACTCGGTGACGTCGTCGCCGGTGAGCTCGACGTGAATGCCGCCCGGGATCGTGCCGAGTTGGCGATGCACCTCGAAGAAGCCCTCGACCTCCGCGATGACGTCGTCGAAGGACCGGGTCTTGTGGCCGCTGCTCGCCTCGAAGGTGTTGCCGTGCATGGGATCGCACACCCACACGACGGGATTGCCGC
>CAYYZU010000081.1:0-8250 GCA_964476205.1 uncultured Actinomyces sp.
TCTCCAGCAGGATCCGGCGCACGATGATCACGCTGAGCGCGATCGCCGTGGAGATGACGGCGATGACGACCGCCCCTGCGTCATTGGCTGGCAGTTGCAACAGCCCCTCGCCCACTCCGATCGAGACCGCTACGAGGACGACAGGCATCAGCGCCGACGTGGCGATGCCGATCGCTAGTTGGTGACGAGGCAGGAGCAGAGCGAGCCCCCGCGAGGCGCCCAACCACACGACGATCGCGACCCCGATGAGCGCCGTCACCGTGAGCGCGACGCTCAGCCCGGCCGCGCGGACGGCACCGATCAGCAGCAGCGGCAGCGTCACGAGGAGGATCCAGGTGATCGGCGGCCGCCAGGGGCGCAGCGACTCGGTGAGGATCCAGCGCACTCCAAGGGTCGGCGGCTCCGGCGGAGTCTCGAGCCAGAGCCGATGCGACAGGGGTCGGATCTCCTCGTCGACGGTGCTCTGGATGAGGCGCGCTGCACTCGCCATGTCAGCGGCATCCAGACGCCCGTCGTCGAGGGCACGCCGGATGCGATCCGACGTGCCCTGCAGACGTTGCCGCACCGCCGCCCACTCCTGGAGCATCACCGGATCGAGGCCCGCGACGTCGTTGTCGCTGAGCGCGCGCATCTGCGCGGCCTGGCGTGCGAGGTCGGCGTACTCACGTCGATAGTCGGCGCGTGCGCGCAGGACATTGCCGATGACGCCCAGCCACAGAAGACAGGCAACAGCCGAGGTGAGGCCGGCGAGCAGGTTGTCTCCAGCGACCACGTCGATGCCGAGCAGCGCGGGCGCGCAGAGGGGTGGCACGACCCCGCGCCCGAATCCCGCAGCGAAGACGACGGGTCCGACGGCCCATCCGCGCGCGCGGGCGGCCAGCACGAGGGCACTGAAGGCCCCCTGGACTGCGACAGCCACCAGCCACCAGAGAGGCACGCTCACGCCTGACGAGTCGAGCGTCACGGGTGTTGCGAGGACAATGAGCAGCACACCGATGGGAAAGAAGATGCCAAGGGCCAGGGGTGAGCCGCACTCCGCCGGCAGCAACCTGCTCGGCACACCCCTCACGTCGCTGCCCCCGTCCGTGACTGGCTCACCACCTGCACGAGCTGGGCTCGACGGTTCAGGCCCTCCTCGCGCTCGATGCCCAGGCGCTCGCAGATGCGCGCGATGGTCTGCTCGACCGCGCCGACGGAGGTGCCGCGCTCCGCGGCGATCTGCGCCGAGGTGTAGCCCTCCGCCACCGCGAGCAGCACATCGACCTGGTGATCCGTCAGGCCAGCAGTCGGTCCGGTCGCGGACGCCTCGACGGGACGGAGCTTGAGCGGCTCCTTGTGCACGGAGCGCAGGAGTCGGTCGAGCGCGGTGAAGTCGTCGACGTCGGCCTTGCAGACGTACGCCGCCCCGCGCGGGAGTGCGGGCAGGCCGCGCGCCGCCAGCCTCGGATCACGGAAGCCGGTGAGGATGACCAGGCCGAGTGCCGGGAACTGCTCACGCAGCGCGGTCGCCACATCAAGGCCGGTGGGGCCGCCGCCGAGGTCCAGGTCGAGCACGGCCACGTCGGGCGCGGCCTCGCGCGCAGCGGTCATCGCGTCAGCGGCTGAAGCGCAGGCAGTGACCGCGTATCCCCTCGACCGCAGGGCGGCCTCCATGGTCGTGCGGCTGAAGGCATGGTCCTCGAGCAGCAGCAGTGTCACTCCCACGAATCGAGGATGTCAGGAATCTCCGTGACCGTCACCCCGACCCTGACCTCGGGAGCCTGCTGATCCCGATCTCATCCCTTCACGCGCCGAACAAGTATCGGCACTGGCGCACGATCGCTGCTATCGCCCGCGCATCTGCTCATTCGTCAACGGGCAGCAGGGATGATGACTCGGTTGGACGAGGCGCCGCCGCCGGTGAAGTAGATGTAGGCCTTCTTGCCGGTGGTGCGCTGCCAGTCGAAGCGGCCGTCAGCTGACACGTCGACCAGACGCCCGGGTCGGTAGTCGGTTTGCCCTCGGAGTTTCACGTGGGCGCGGACCTGCTGACCATCCAGGCGGGTGCTGGTGCCGCGCACGAAGACGATCTGTCGGTCCGCTCCGCTGCCGCGGCTGCCCGTGATGCTGATCGAGGGCGGCGGTGGCGGCGCGACCGGGGTGACGGTATTGCTGGGCGTCGACCAGGGCCCCCAGCCGGCGCCGTTGAGGGCACGGGCTTCGAAGGTGTACGCCGTGCCGTTGGTCAGGCCGGTGATAGTGCAACTGAGCATCGAGACCAGGCAGGTGCCTCCCGCAGGGGTGGAGCGCACCTCGTAGGTGGACACGGGGAATGACCCGGAGCTGGCCGGGGGCATCCAGGTGACCTGGGCCTGAGCGTCACCGGGGGTCGCTGTCACGACCAGCGGGGCTGATGGCGGGATCACCGGTGACGGGGGTGCCGGCGTGGTCAGGGTGAAGCTGCCGGCGGACGCGGTGAGGCCTCCGCGGAATGTCACCGTCACCGGCACCGCCACGGTGGTCCCGGGTGTGCCCGCGGGGGCGGTGACCTGCCAGACATCTGTGTCGTCCAGCGCTGCAGGGTTGGTGATGAGGGTGCCGCCAAAGGACACCGACTCCACCGTAGCGTCGTCCACCTCGTAGTCGACCTGCGGAACGTTGACATTGATCGTCACCAGGCTGCCCGCGGTGCCTGACGTGGTACCCAAGTACGGCTCTACCCGACCAATGATCGATACGGTGCTGTCGTCGGCGCTTGTGACGTACACAAGACCCTGGTTCGTGCCCGTGTCATCCACTGCCACCCCGTGAGGGCGACCTTCCACGACGATCGTGTCGTCCTCCGTGGCGGCGCGGCCGTTGATGACCGAGACCGTGCTGTCGTCTTGATTGGTGACGTAGACGGTGTCGTCGATCTGGTTGACGGCGACGCCGGTCGGACGCGTTCCCACGCCGATGGTGCCTGAGTCATCAAGGTCCCGGCCCTTGATGATGGACACCGTTCCGCCGCCCTCGTTGGTGACGTAGACGGTGTCATCATCCTGGTCTACCGCCACGCCAAACGGGCCCGCTCCCACGCTGATTGTGCGTGAGTCGTCAAGGTTGCGGCCGTTGATGACGGAAAGGCTGCTGGCAGTAATGAAACTGTTCACTACATAGATGGTGTCGTCGACCTGGTTGACAGCGATGCCCGTTGGTTCCGTTCCCACGCTGATTGTGCGTGAGTCGTCAAGGTTGCGGCCGTTGATGACCGAGACCGTGCTGCCGGCGAAGTTAGTGACGTAGACGGTGTCGTCATCCAGGTCGATGGTGACACCGAAGGGGCCGCGGACTACGGTGATCGTGTCGTCTTCCGTCGCGGTGCGACCGTTGATGACCGAGACCGTGCTGTCGTCTTGATTGGTGACGTAGACGGTGTCGTCGATCTGGTTGACGGCGACGCCGGTCGGGGCATTGCCCACGTCGATGGTGGCGTCCTGTAGAGCTGTGCGGCCATTGATGACCGATACCGTGTCGGAGACTTGATTGGCGACGTAGACGGTGTCATCGACTGAGTTCACGGCAAGGCTGAGTGGCGTGTTGCCCACACCAATGACCTTGATCACGGCCAAGGTGGTCGTCGGTCTCGAGGTGCGGGGTTGAATGCTCGGCCCAGCCTGGGCGCCGCTCAGGCTCAGGGGTGCGATCAGTCCGGCCACCAGCAGGCAGGCAGTGCCGGCAGCGAGGGTCAGTCGGCGCGAGTGGCCAGGGTTGCCACTTCCGCGACTGTGGGGGGACACATTGCGAGAATGCCAGCAAAACGTTGAACTGTCACCTACGTTGCGGGCGTCCCACTAGCCTCGGGTCATGGCCGCACCACTCTCGGAAGACGCGACGTTCGACGAACTCTTCGCCGCGTGGCAATCAGCATCCGCGGACTTCATCGACCTGGTGACGCCGCTGTCGCAGGCCGAATGGGATGCCCCCACAGCACTACCGGGCTGGAGTGTCGGCGACATCGTCGCGCACGTCGGCTGGATTGAGGGCATGCTCATCGGCGAGGTCGACCCGCCGCACGAGCCCGACTGGTCCGCGCTCCCGCACGCGGTTACTGACTTCGGCAGGATCACGGAGATCCCCGTCGACCTGCGCCGCTCCTGGACGCGCGAGGCCGTGCTCATCGAGCTCGCCGACCGCATTGCCCGCCGTACCGCTGAGCTCGAGTCTGGGTCCCGTGACGCCACCGTCGAGGTGATGGGCCCGCTCGGACCCGCGCCACTCGGACGCGTGCTGCGCATGCGCACCCTTGACACCTGGGTCCACGAGCAGGACATCCGCGACGCACTGGGCCGCCCCGGCCATCTCGACACGCTCGGCGCGCAGGCCACGGCATCGCAGCTCCTGCCCGGTCTGGGCAAGGTGTGGGCGAAGCTCGCGGGGGCGCAGCCCGGTCAGGTGCTCGACGTGCGCATCACCGGTCCGGGCATCGAGGGCGGTGCCGTCGTCGTGGTGGGCGAGGACGGTCGCGCGCGCATGGTCGGCGATGACCTGCTCGACCAGGCGGGCGCTGGCACGGTGACGCTCGCCATGTCGTGGCCGGCGTACCTCGCCCTCTCCTGCGGACGCGGAGAGCCGCGGCCGTGGCGCGACCAGGTGGTGATCTCCGGAGATGAGGAGCTCGCCGGCCGTGTGCTCGATCACTTCCGCGTGATGATCTGAGCGCGTCGCGCGGCTGCGCGGTGAATGCCTGCCTAGGGTCATAACGACTCGCGGCATCGGGCCGCGTCGAGGAAGGAATCCATGCGCCGCTCCACCATCGCTCTCGTCTCCGCCGCCACCGTCGCCGCACTCGGCCTCGTTGCTGCACCACTCGCCCAGGCCGCGACCGTCACGCCGCGGATGACGTCGTCATCGCTTGCCAAGTGCGGCTTCACCGTCAAGCCCAATCTCGACTTCTGGTACGGCGGCAGCGCCTCCATGGCGCCCACCGGCAAGATCCCCGCGGGCAAGAACATCGTTATCCAGGGCAAGGCCGCCGATGGTGTCGCCAACGGGACGCGCCTGGAGCTCGTGCGCTTCAATCCGGCGGGCAAGGGCTGCCACGGCTCGTTCCAGCGCATCGGCAACGGCATCTTCACCACGGTGAAGAGCGGTGAGTACTACCTCAACTTCCAGCTCGACCGCCAGGGCAGTTTCGGCTACGCCATCCAGGGCGTGAGCGGAGGCGCGACGTACGAGATCGAGTTCCAGATCACGACGAAGTAGCGATCATCCGAGCCGGTCGCCGAGCACGGGGAAGGCCTCGCGCCACTCCCGTGCTCGGCCCGGCTCGATGTCGGCGAAGAGGATCGTTTCTTCGTCGCCCGCCTCGGCGATGATCGTGCCCTGCGGGTCCACCACGATCGAGTGCCCGCCGAGGGTGATCCCGGCGTGGCTGCCCACGCCATTGCACGCCACCAGCCAGGCCTGATCCTCGATCGCGCGCGCCTGCGCGAGCACGCGCCAGTGCGAGATGCGTGGAGTCGGCCATCCCGAGGCGAGTAGGAAGGTCTCGGCGCCCGCATCGACGAGATCACGGAACATCTCGGGGAAGCGCAGGTCGTAGCAGGTCGCGAGGCCGGTGTGGCCGAGCGGCGTCTCAGCGACGACGAGCGCATCCCCTGCGGTGATGAGCGTGCGCTCGCCGTCTGCGAAGCCGAAGAGGTGGCGCTTGCGGTACGTCGCCACGATCTCGCCATCCGGCCCGATGAGCACGGCGGTGTTGAAGGTGCGGCCATCGGGTAGCCGCTCGGCGTACGACCCGGCATGCACCCACGTGCCCGCGCTCGCCGCCATCTCGCGGATGCGTGCGACGACCGGGGAGTCCAGTGGCGCGGCTACCTCACGCGCGAGCGGGAGGTCGAAGGCACCGGGGGTCCACAGCTCCGGGAGCACGGCGATATCGGCCTGAGGCAGCGCCTCGTCGAGCATGCCGAGGACCCGAGTGATGCGATCGTCGGCGGACTCGCTCGCGTCGGACGAGATCTGCAGGAGGGCAACCCGGCTCATGCGGGTCAGGCTACGCGGTGGGCATCCCCGCGGCCTCGAGGTGAGTGGGTGGGAGAGCCGAGGGGAGCGAGCTCGGCATCGGAAGAGAGGTCCCAGGGAGGAAATTGCCAGTTACACGACCCTGGACGCGGCAAAAGGGTCGTGCAACTGGCGAAAAGTGATTGCGTGCCAACAAGACGACGGCTTTCGACACTTGCATACCGCGCGAAGTGTCGAAAGCCGTCGGAAACCGATGAGTGGGTGGTGCTACGCGGTAGGCATCCCCGCGGCCTCGAGGTCGGCGAAGCCACCCTCGAGGTCGTAGAGGTGCAGGTAGCCCATGCTGCCCATCTGCGCGGTGGCGACCGCGGAGCGATTGCCGCTGCGGCAGTAGATCGCGTACGTCGCCGCCGGATCGAGTGCGCTCACCTGGGCGGCGAAGTCCGGAGACTCGACGGGGATGTTGAGGGCGCCCTGCACGTGACCGGAGTTGAACTCCTCCGGCGTGCGCACGTCGATGATGACGGTGCCGGGGCTCTGCGCGACCGGAATCCACTCCGCCACGCCGACCCGGACAGGCGCTGCCGGCTGCGACGCCGAAGTGGTGGGAGCGGGCGCGGCCTCGGTCGAACCGCCGCACGCGGCGAGCGTGGGGGTGAGCACGAGGGCACCGGCGAGGGCAACGGGAGCAAGGCGACGGATCTGCATACCCCCCAGGGTATCAGGTGCCGCGGCGGGAGCGCTCGTCCAGGGCCGCCAGGCGCTCGTTGTAGGCCGTGAGCTCGGCGTCGCCGTCACGATCGGCCTGGCGGTCCTTGCGCGCAGCCTCACGGTCGTCGGAGCGGCTCCACTGCCACGCCACCGTGAGGATCATGAAGAGCATCGGGATCTCGCTGATGCCCCACGCGATCTGCCCGCCGAACTTGGTGTCCGCAAGCGGATCGGTCACCCACTCGGGTCGGACGATGCCGTACCAGTCCTGCGCGAGCGGCTCGGATCCCATCATGATGATGACGGCGAAGAATCCGTGCACGCCGACCATGAGCAGGATGAGCCCGAAGCGCGCCCAGTAGGGCAGCGGCTTGGGGACGGGATCGACGCCCATGATGATCCACGCGAAGAGATATCCCGACGCGATGAAGTGCATCTGCATCGCCAGATGGCCGACATGGCTCCCCATGAGCCACGCCATGAGCGGGGTGAAATAGAGCGCGAACATGCTCAGGCTGAAGACCGCGAAGACGAAGAAGGGGTTCGTCACGATCTTGGCGGCCGGGGAGTGCAGCCCCCACACGATCCACTCGCGCAGGCCCCAACGCCCGGTGGTGGACGGCTTGAGAGCCCGCAGGGCCAGGGTGAACGGCCCGCCGAGCACGAGGAACATCGGCGCGAGCATGGACATGGTCATGTGCTGCACCATGTGCAGGCCCAGCGAGACCTGGGCGTAGACCGAGATGCCGGCATTGGTGGTCCAGATCACCAGCGAGATGCCGAGCAGCCAGAAGATCGTGCGATTGATCGGCCACTTGTCACCGCGACGATGCAGCGTGATCACGCCGGCGATGTAGACCGCGGCGGCCGTGAGACAGGCGACGAGGAAGAGCGGCTCGAGCTGGAAGCCGAAGATCACCGCCGCTGCGTCGGGCGCGGGCGGATAGGGATAGCCGAGCAGCGATTCGCCGTACGTCGGCAGGAGTGACTCGACGCGCGGGTAGGGGCTCACGGCGAGCGCGACGCCGAGACCGAACGCGATGACGACGAGCGCGACCTCCAGTGCGATGACCCTCACGAACGCCGCGCGCTGCTTCTCGCCGTCGAGGGCGGGGAGCAGGCGCTTGCGGATGACGGCTGCGATGACGACGAGCGCGAGAAGCAGGAGGATCTTGGCCGTGGTGACCAGGCCGTAGTCGGTCGTGATGAGCTGGTCCACGGTGTCCAGGCGCGTGTAGGCGTTGGCCGCGCCCGTGGCGGCGAGCAGGATGACGCTCACGAGAGCCGCGAGGCCGAAGCGCTGCGCAGCCGTGCGCAGGGCGCCCGGTGTCGCAAAGCCTTCGTCGCGGCGTAGCCCATGGAAGGCGAGCACGATGAGGCCGCCGATCCAGACCGTGGCAGCCGCCGCGTGCGCGATTGCCGACGTGAGCGCGAGCGCGTGGTCGCCCAGTCCCGCTCCGTGCCCCGCGAGCGCGGGCAGAGCTACGGCCGCGACGGCCAGGATCGTCCAGACCGCGGGGGCGCCGGGAGAGGACGTGGAGAGGGCGCCCACCG
>CAYYZU010000082.1:0-8166 GCA_964476205.1 uncultured Actinomyces sp.
AGGGGGGTGGCGCATTGCGCCACCCCCCTCGCTCGATTTGTGCCAGGATCGGAAGGCCATGGCCACGACCGACCCTGCCCAGACTGACCTCGGGTTCAGCGATCCGGATCCCCGACGGTCCGGTCCGCTCGACCGACTGCCGGCGATCGTCATCCCGGTCGTCTCGGTGCTGCTCGCCTTCGCCATCGGCGGCATCCTCATCTGGCTGCAGGGGGTCAACCCCCTCGAGGCCTACCGGGTGCTCTTCAGCGACGCTCTCGGCTCGGTCGCCGGCCTCGAGCGCACCATGGAAAAGTCGACTCCGCTCATCCTCACCGGCCTTGCCGTGGTGGTCGGCCTGCGCGCAGGCCTGTTCAACATCGGCGCGCAGGGCCAGTTGCTCATGGGTGCCATCGGAGCGGCTTGGGCGGGCTACAACTTCCAGCTTCCGCCGCTTGTGCACCTGCCCTTCGCGGTGATCTTCGGCATCCTGTGCGGCGCGGCGTGGGGATCGATCGCGGGAGTGCTGCGGGCCTACCGCAATGTGTCCGAGGTCATCACCACGATCATGCTCAACAGCATCGCGATCGCCCTGGTGGACTACCTCGCGAGCCGGCCCTTCAAGGAGCCCGACCAGCCTCTGTCGCGCACGCCGGCCATCGCCGAGTCGGCGGTGCTTCCCTACATCGGGCCCATTCCCTCGGGCTTCATCCTGGCGCTGCTGGTCTCGGTCTTCTTCGGATGGTTCCTGGTCCGCACCACCCAGGGATTCCGATTCAACACCGTGGGCATGAACCCGGGAGCTGCTCGCTACGCCGGCATCTCCGTCAAGGGCACGATCCTGCTCGCCATGGCCGTCAGTGGCGGCCTCGCCGGCCTCGGCGGCGCGGTCGAGACCCTGGGCATCACCGGACGCTTCGAGCCAGCCTTCAACGTCGGCCTCGGCTTCGACGGCATCACGATCGCCCTGCTCGCGCGCGCCAATCCGATCGCCACGATCCCCGCGGCGCTGCTCGTGGGCACGCTGAGAGCGGGTTCTTCCTCGCTTCAGTTCCAGACCGGCATCGAGCCCGAAGGGGTGAGTGTCATCCTGGCGCTCACGCTCCTCTTCGTCTCCGCGCCGATCGTGGCCAAGCTGCTCTTCCGCAATCGGTCGATCAGACAGACCACCGTCACCAAGGGGTGGGGCGCGTGAAGGCCAAGTGGGCCTATGCGCTCGCGATAGCCATCACCATCGGCATCGTGATCTTCTACGTGATGGATCCGACCAAGACGACGTCCGTCGTGTCCTTCTCCCTGCGCTACGCCGTCCCCCTGATCCTGGCCGCGATGGTGGGGATCATGTGCGAGCGCTCCGGTGTCATCAACATCGGCATCGAAGGCCAGATGCTCATGAGCGCCTTCGCAGGGTTCTTCGGCGCAGCCCTCACGGGCAGCCTCATCCTGGGCACGATGATCGGAGTCGGCACCGGCATGATCATGGGCGCCATGCTGGCGACGGGCGCGGTGACCTGGAAGATGGACCAGATCATCGCGGGCACGATCATCAACATCCTCGCCGCAGGGCTCACCAGCTTCTTCTACGCGCAGGGATTCACCCTGCCGGGCACCACCCCGACGATCCGCATCCCGGTGCTCGCGGATATCCCGCTCATCGGACCGGTCATCTTCGACAACGGCATCTTCACCTATGCGGCGATCGTGAGCGCCCTGCTCCTGTGGGTCCTCCTCTTCAAGACGGTATGGGGGCTGCGCACGCGCTCGGTGGGAGAGAAGCCCAGCGCATCCGACACCTCGGGCATCGGCGTCCAGACGATGCGCTTCTGGAATGTCACGATCGCGGGCGGCCTCGCCGGTCTCGCGGGCGCCTATCTCTCCCTGGAAGCAGCGGGCACCTTCGAGCGCGGTTTCACTGCGGGGCGCGGCTTCACGGCTCTCGCCATCATGATCTTCGGCGCGTGGAATCCCATTGGGGCCCTCGCGGCGGCGATCTTCTTCGGCCTGACCCAGGGCGTGGCGAGCCAGCTGCAGACGGACGCCGTCGTGGACATCCCGCCACAGTTCGTCAACATGCTGCCCTACATCCTCACGATCGTCCTTCTCGCGATTGTGTCCGGGCGCATCAAGCCACCGGCAGCAGTCGGCCGACCATATGAGAAGGACTAGGCGATGAGTGAGACCACCGTCGTCGCGCTGGAGGCGCGCGGGCTCACCAAGCGATTCCCGGGCGTCATCGCCAACGATGACGTATCCCTCAAGGTCCATCGCGGCGAAATCCTCGCCCTGCTGGGAGAGAACGGCGCGGGCAAGTCGACGCTCGTCAAGATGATCTACGGGCTCTACGAGCCCGACGAGGGCGAGATCCTCATCAAGGGCGAGTCCGTCCGACTCAAGGGTCCGCGCGACGCGATCAAGCGCGGCATCGGCATGGTCCACCAGCACTTCCAGCTCGTCCCGGTCTTCACCGTCGCGGAGAACGTCATCCTGGGCGACGAGCCCCACCGTGGCCTCTTCGTCAACATGCGCAAGGCACGCGCCGAGGTGGCACGGCTGGCGGAGGAGTTCGGCCTGCAGCTCGATGTGGATGCCAAGGTCGAGGACCTCCCCGTGGGCGCTCAGCAGCGGGTTGAGATCCTCAAGGCGCTCTATCGCAAGGCGGACATCCTCATCCTCGATGAGCCCACCGCCGTCCTCACCCCGCAGGAGACCGATGACCTCCTGCGCGTCGTGAAGGGGTTTGCCGACTCAGGCGTGGCCGTCATCTTCATCACCCACAAACTCCGCGAGGTGCTTGCGATCGCCGACACCATCGAGGTGCTCCGTGGTGGCAAGGCCGTCGGCACGACGTCGCCGTCGCAGACCGATGCCGCTGGCCTGGCGCAGATGATGGTGGGTCGCACGGTGCTGCTCACCGTCGACAAGGCTCCCGCGGAGCCAGGCGACGTTGTCCTAGACGTGGTGGACCTCACCGCCGACAACGACATCGGGCTCCCGGCTGTCCGCGACGTCAGCCTGCAGGTCCGCGCCGGCGAGATCCTCGGCATCGCGGGTGTCGAGGGCAATGGGCAGCGCGAGCTCGTCCAGGCACTCACCGGGCTGCGCGCCTGCCAGGCCACAACCGTGACGGTCAACGGCCAGGACGCCAAGGGTCGATCCCCGCACGACATTCACGCCATGGGCGTAGGGCACGTGCCTGAGGATCGTGAGGCGGACGGGCTCGTCGGTGCCTACTCCGTGGCGGACAACCTGGTGCTCGATCGCTATGACGAGCCTGAGTTCGCCCGCTACGGCATCCGCAATCTGGGAGCGGTCGATGCGCTCGCCACCGAGCTCGTGAGCCAGTTCGACATCCGCACCCCGTCGTCGCAGACGACGGTCCAGTCCCTCTCGGGCGGCAACAAGCAGAAGGTCGTCATCGCGCGCGAGCTCGCAGCCGACCCCATACTCCTCATCGCCGCCCAGCCCACTCGCGGCGTCGACGTGGGATCCATCGAGTTCATCCACTCCCGGATCGTGGCCGCTCGCGATCGCGGTGCCGCCGTCCTGCTCGTCTCGGCCGAGCTCGACGAGGTCCTCGGGCTATCGGACCGCATTGCCGTGATGTACGACGGACGCCTCCTCGAGACGATTTCCGCCGAGGAAGATGCTCGGTCGCGCATCGGCCTGCTCATGGCGGGTCACGCGGCGAGCGAGTCGTGAGCAGCACGGATCCCTTCACAGCCGTCGACCTCATCCGCATCAAGCGCGATGGGGGCGCGCTCAGTCCCGCTCAAATCGACTGGCTGATCGACGCCTACACGCGAGGCCATGTCCAGGATGAGCAGATGGCCGCGATGGCCATGGCCATCTTCTTCCAGGGACTGAGCGAGCCCGAACTCGTGCGGTGGACCCAGGCGATGATCCGCTCGGGGGAGCGCATGGACTTTGGATCCCTCTCTCGTCCCACCGTGGACAAGCACTCCACCGGAGGGGTCGGCGACAAAATCACCCTGCCACTGGTGCCGATCGTCGCGGCCTGCGGCGCGGCCGTGCCGCAGCTCTCCGGCCGCGGCCTCGGTCACACGGGGGGCCCGCTCGACAAGCTGGAGTCGATCCCTGGCTGGCGGGCACACCTGTCCAATGCCGAGATGCTTGCGGTGCTCGACGATGTCGGGGGAGTGATCTGCGCGGCGGGATCGGGCCTCGCACCGGCTGATCGCAAGCTGTACGCGCTGCGCGATGTGACGTCGACCGTCGACATCATTCCGCTCATCGCGTCCTCCATCATGAGTAAGAAGATCGCCGAGGGCACGTCAGCGTTGGTGCTGGACGTGAAGACCGGGTCGGGTGCCTTCATGTCCGACACGGCCAGGGCCGTCCAGCTGGCGCGCACCATGGTCGCGCTCGGTCGCGACGAGGGGGTGCGCACGCGCGCCCTCGTCACTGCCATGGACGTCCCGCTCGGAGTGGCAGCGGGCAACGCTCTCGAGGTCGCGGAGTCGGTCGACGTCCTGGCAGGGGGTGGCCCGGCCGATGTCGTGGAGCTCACCCTCCTGCTCGCCCGGCAGATGCTCGAGTTGGTGGGGATCGATGCTGATCCGGCTGAGGCCATCGCCAGTGGCCGTGCCATGGACCACTGGCGCCGGATGATCCGTGCCCAAGGCGGCGACCCGGACGCTCCGCTGCCCCGGGCACCCATCGTCGAGACGCTCACGTCCGACCGCGACGGAGTCGTCACGCGGTGCGACGCTCTCGCCATCGGCCGGGCGGCCTGGCGCCTGGGGGCGGGCCGGGCAACCAAGGACGATCCGGTGTCGGCATCAGCCGGCATCGAAGTCCTCGCCAAGCCCGGCGACAAGGTGCTGGCAGGTGATCCCCTGCTGCGCCTGCACGCGGAGGACGCCGGCCGCCTGGACGCGGCACGTGCCGTGCTGGCTGACCCAGAGCCGGCGGTGGTCGTCTCGCCCCCCGGGACGCCGTACTCCCGCCTGCCGCTTGTCGTCGACGTCATCGACTAGCCGCACGCCTGTATCTCGCTAAGGGATCGCGCATCGCCGGTGAGCGATTACGCGTGTCCCCGCGTTCAATCCCCTCACGAATCGTCGCCGTGCGCTAACGCGCATGCACGGTGCGCGATGTCACGTGGTTGAGGATCGTGTGCGTTCCTACCTTCGTCTTGCATGCAGTTGCTGCCGATGGACAGCGAATGCCGGATGAGGGGAGCAGACATGACGATGTCGACTCAGGACATCATCGAAGCTGACGTGCGTGAGGCTGTGCGGCGGGGCGGGCTCGATCCGCTGCGGGATCGCGACGCGGTCAAGGAACTGGTCCGCACGGCCGTGCACCGCTTCGTCTCGCAGGGCGATGGCCCGGGCCAGGCAGAGAGCGAACTCGCTGCGGTATCGCGTCTGGTGCTCGACGATGTGGCCGGATTCGGCCCGCTCCAGCGGTTCTTCGACGACCCAGAGGTCGAAGAGGTATGGATCAACGCTCCGGGAAAGGTGTTCGTCGCTCGCGGAGGAAGGAGCGAACTCACCACGGCCGTCCTCACGGACGCGCAGGTGCGCAGCCTGGTCGAGCGGATGCTGCAGTGGTCGGGCCGGCGAATCGACCTGAGCACGCCTTTTGTCGACGCGATGCTCCCGGACGGCAGTCGCCTGCACGTCGCCATCCCGGACATCACCCGCTCCCACTGGGCCGTCAACGTCCGGCGCTTCGTGCACCGGCCCATCGACGTCCATGAACTCGTCCCCGGCGGCACGCTCTCTCCCGAAGCAGCTGACTTCCTCGAAGCGTGCATGGTGAGCGGGCTCAATGTCGTCGTCGCAGGAGGCACGCAGGCGGGGAAGACCACGCTGCTCAATGCGCTCCTGGGCTGCGTGCCGTCGAGTGAGCGGATCGTGAGTTGCGAGGAAGTCTTCGAAATCCACCTCCCGCACCACCCGGACTGGGTGCCGATGCAGACACGCGACGCGAGCCTCGAAGGGACGGGGGAGATACCCCTGCGCCGGCTGGTCAAGGAAGCCCTGCGCATGCGGCCGTCGCGGCTCATCGTCGGCGAGGTCCGTCAGGCGGAGGCCCTCGACCTCCTCATCGCCATGAACAGCGGGCTTCCGGCTGCGGCGACCCTCCACGCCAACTCCGCTCGCGAGGCAGTGACGAAGCTGTGCACTCTGCCCCTGCTGGCCGGTCAGAACATCGCCGCGGACTTCGTGGTGCCCACCGTGGCAGGGTGCGTGGACATCGTCGTGCACACTGCGACGGCGCGCGATGGACGCCGACAGGTGCGCGAGATCGCCGCCCTGCCCGGCCGCGTGGAAGCCGGCGTCGTCGAGATTGCGGACATCTTCACGCGCCGAGGTTCCGTCCTGGCACGCAGCACCGGATTCCCGCCGCACGAGGAGCGATTCGAAGCAGCGGGCTACGACCTCGCCCAGTTGCTGAGGCCTGCGAGGGCAGCGGCATGACCGGGGCCCTTATCGGTCTGGGCGTCGGCCTGGGTGCCTTGCTCATCGTGATGGGTATCAGCCTCCCGCGCACGGTGCGCGTCGCTCGGGTCTCGCGATTGCGGCTGCTCATCGACCGGGCCGGGCTCGAGCGCGTGAGCCCGAGCGGTGTGGTCGCGGGCTGCACAGGGCTTGCACTGGTGGCCGGCCTGCTGGTGCTGGCGATTTCCGGTGTCGCAGTCGTCGGCCTCCTTGCCGCCATCGTGGCCGGCTATCTCCCGCTGGCCGTGCTGCGGCGCAAAGCCCGATCCCGGAGCGTGGCACTGCGCTCGGCGTGGCCTGACACCGTCGACATGCTCGGCTCCGCCGTACGCGCGGGCATGTCGCTGCCGGAGGCGGTCATCGACATGGGCGTGCGCGGCCCCGAGGCTCTCCGGCCCGCCTTCAGGGTCTTCGCGGCGGACTATCGCGCAACCGGTTCCTTCGCCCTCGCGCTCGAGCAGCTCAAGGACTGGCTCCGGGATCCCGTTGCCGACCGCGTGATCGTGTCCCTGGGCATCGCGCGCGAGGTCGGTGGCAGCGACCTTGGCCGTGTGCTGGCCACGCTGAGCGACTTCCTGCGTCAAGATGCACGAGCGCGCGGCGAGATCGAGGCACGTCAGAGCTGGACGGTCAACGCCGCCCGGGTCGCGGTCGCTGCCCCCTGGATCACGCTGCTCCTGCTGTGCACCCGCCCGGAGACCGTCGCGGCGTACTCGACGGCGACAGGGGCGGCGATCCTCATCGGGTCGGCGGTGCTCTCTGTCGTTGCCTACCGGGTGATGACCGCGATCGGGCGACTGCCCGATGAGCCCAGGGTCCTCGCATGAGCGCCGTCGGAGCCCTCGTCGGGCTCGCCTTCGGCGCGGCCGTGGCGCTCATCGCGGCCGCCGTACTCGCTCATCGTCCGCTCCGGCTCGCCGATCGCCTCCGTGCACCACGGGTCCCGGCGTCCGACCGCGGCCCACTCGACGCCCTGCGCCAGATCTTGGCGCTGCCGCTCTTCCGGCTGGTGAGCCGAGATGGTGCCGACCTGGCCACGCGCCTTCGCCGCGCAGGGCGCGAGGGCGATGCGGATGCCTATCGGCTCGAGCGACTGGTGTGGTGCGCGGGCGGGGCGGGGCTGGGTGCTCTCGCTGGGCTCCTTCTCGGCCTGCGCAACGGATCCGTCTCGGGCGGTGCCGTGACTGCACTACTCGTCGTGGGTGCAGTGGCCGGATGGTTGGCCCATGACCGCGCCCTGGTCAAAGCCACCAAGGCACGGGCGACGCGCATGTCCGATCAGTTGCCCACCGTGGCCGAGCTCGTCGCTTTCGCGGTGGCTGCGGGAGAGGGTCCGCTCGCCGCGCTGGATCGTGTGGCCGCCACCGTACGCGGAGAACTCGCGTCGGAGTTCGGCATCGCGGTACGACGCGTGAGGGGTGGCGCAGCCTTCCCCTCGGCCCTGCGCGACATGTCCGACACGGTGCCAAGCCTCGAAGCATCACGGTTCGCCGATGGCATCGCCGTGGCCACCGAACGTGGCACGCCCATGGCGGAGGTCCTGAGAGCGCAAGCGGCCGATGCCCGCGCCGGTGGCCGACGGCGACTGCTCGAGCAAGCCGGGCGCAAAGAAGTGCTGATGCTCGTGCCGGTTGTCTTCTTCATCCTGCCCATCGTCGTCGTGATCGCACTCTTTCCGGGCATTCACGGCCTTCAGCTCACCGTCTCGTAAGTCGCC
>CAYYZU010000083.1:0-6632 GCA_964476205.1 uncultured Actinomyces sp.
GTCCGAACTGGATGGCGCGCATGAAGTAGTAGCGGAAGGCATCCGAGCCAAAGTGCCCCACGATGTGCTCCGGCGCGATGCCCGTGAGGCGGGTCTTGCTCATCTTCTCGCCGCCGACGAGGAGCCAGCCGTGGGCGAAGACCTTCCGCGGCAGAGGCAAGCCCGCCGCCATGAGCATGGCGGGCCAGTAGACCGCGTGGAATCGCAGGATGTCCTTGCCGACGAGGTGGACATCGGCCGGCCACGTGCGAGCGAAGAGCTCCGCCTCGGACGAGCCTTCGGGAGCGCCGTAGCCCACCGCGGTGGCGTAGTTGAGCAGCGCGTCGAACCAGACATAGACGACCTGGCGCTCATCCCAGGGCAAGCCGATCCCCCACGAGACGCTGCTGCGCGACATGGAGATGTCGACGAGCCCGTTGCGCAGGAAGGACATCACCTCGTTGTAGGCGCTCTGCGGCTCGATCGCCGACGGGTCGGCCTCGTAATGAGCGATGAGGGCGTCCGTGAACGCTGAGAGGCGGAAGAACCAGTTGGTCTCCTTGAGCATCTCGACCGGTCGCTGGTGAACCGGGCAGAGCTCGTCGCCCTCGGGACCCGACACGAGGTCGCCCGGCAGTTTGAACTCCTCGCATCCCACGCAGTAGGGACCCTCGTAGTCGGCCTCGTAGACGTAGCCGTTGTCGCGCACCGTCTCCCAGAAGAGCTGGACGCGCTCCTTGTGCCGGGGCTCGGTCGTCCTGATGAAGTCGTCGTTGGCCGCATCGATGGTGGCCAGCACCGGTCGCCACGCATCCTCGACGAGGCGGTCGACCCACTCCTGCGGACTGACCCCGCCCGCTTCCGCAGCACGCTGCACCTTGGTGCCGTGCTCGTCGACGCCGGTGAGGTACCACACCTCGTCGCCGCGCTGGCGTCGCCAGCGCGTGAGGACGTCACCGGCTGTCGTCGTGTAGGCATGGCCGATATGAGGGGCGTCATTGACGTAGTAGATCGGCGTCGTGACGTAATAGGCGGCCATGGGGGGCGATCCTACTTTCCGAACGCCTCGTCGACGTTCCCGGACTGCTGCGCACTCGCCTTGGAGCGGACCACTGCGTCGTAGACGTCCCTCCGTGACACGCCACTGTCGCGGGCCACTGCCGCGATCGCCGTACGTCGATCCATGCCCTCGCTCTCGCGGACCGCGACGTCCGCAGCCCACGATTGCGGATCACCGCTGCGCATGGCCGCGGTGGCGCCGGCGACGACGAGCGTGATCTCACCGCGCACCTCCCCGAGGCCGTCGCGCAGATCAGCGAGGGTGCCTCGGCGTACTTCCTCGTAGGTCTTCGTCAGCTCCCGACAGATGGCGGCCGGCCTGTCGTCGCCCAGGCCCTCGGCCAGTGCCTTCATCGACTCCGCAAGGCGATGGGGTGCCTCGAAGAAGATCATCGTCCGTCGCTCCTCGGCAAGTTCCTCGATGCGACGGCGGCGTTCGCCTGCCTTGCGAGGCAGGAATCCCTCGAAGCAGAAGCGATCCACGGGCAGGCCCGACACCGCGAGCGCAGCCAGCACCGCACTGGGTCCCGGCAGCACCGACACCTCGATGCCGGCATCCAGGCACGCGCGCACGAGTCGGTAGCCGGGGTCGCTCACGAGCGGCATCCCCGCGTCACTCACGACCAGCACGCTCTCCCCGCGCTGGAGTCGCTCCACCAACTTCTTGGCACGCTCTCCCTCGACGGAGTCGTGGAGGGAGATGACTTCCGCGGAGAGGGTCACGCCGAGGTCCCGGGCCAGACGATGCAGGCGCCTCGTGTCCTCGGCGGCGATGACATCCGATGACGACAAGGCCTCCACAAGGCGACCACTGGCGTCACCGACGTTGCCCAGCGGGGTGGCCGCGATCATGAGGACGGCGGGCACGGTCACGCCGCCATCCTCGCAGTCCGGACGACTTCCCCTCCCCCGGTGCCTACCATGGGGCGGTGGCATCACAGGGAGCGGCGGCATCGCCGACCCCTCCCGTCGCGGAGAGCGCTCCTTCGGCCGACGGGTCCTCGGACGTCGCGGCGACGGCAGCGAGCCTCTTCCCGCCGTTCCCCTCGTCCGGATGGCGCGGCTGGGCGGGTCCCGTCGCCGCCACCGTCGTCGGCGGACTGCTGCGCTTCGTCAACCTCGGCCGGCCCGACGCCTTCGCCTTCGACGAGGTCTACTACGCCAAGGACGCTCTCGCCCTGCTGCGCTACGGCCACGAGCAGCAGTTCGACGACAGCGCCAACGAGCTGATCCTCGCCTCCGACGGCAATTGGCGCACGATCGAGGTCTTCAAGGACGACCCGGCGTTCGTCGTGCACCCGCCGTTCGGCAAGTGGGTCATCGCGGGTGGCGAGTGGCTCTTCGGGGTCACTCCCTTCGGCTGGCGATTCGCGGTCGCGGTGCTCGGGACACTGTCGATCCTCATGGCCGCGCGCATCGCGCGAAGGCTGACGCGCTCGGACCTCATCGGCACCGTGACCGGCGTGCTCGTCGCCCTCGATGGCATGCACCTCGTCACGAGTCGCACGGCCGTGCTCGACATGGTGCTGTCCTTCACGGTGCTCGCCGCCTTCGGCTGCCTGCTCCTTGACCGCGACCAGGTGCGACACCGATTGATGACGCACCCACCCGGACCCTGGGGGGCCTGGGGCCCACCTCTCGGCGCCCGGCCATGGAGATGGGCGGCGGGGCTCGCCCTCGGCCTCGCGTGCGCGGTGAAGTGGTCGGGTCTGTGGTACCTCGCGGCATTCGGCCTGCTCACCGTCATCTGGGACATCGCCCTGCGCAAGCGCCTCGGAGTGCCGCAGCCGTGGACCGTGAGCCTGCTGCGCAGCGCACCCATCGCCTTCGTGGCCATGGTGGGCACGGCGGCGGTGACCTACGTCGTCACGTGGTCGGGCTGGCTGCTGACCGACGGGGGCTGGGGTCGCCAGTGGGCCGACGGCACGGAGTCCGTGATTCCTGCGGCGCTGCGGTCACTCTGGCACTACCACGGCGAAGCGTGGCAGTTCCATGTCGGACTGACGGGTGATCACTCGTATCAGTCGAATCCGCTGAGCTGGTTCCTTCAGACCAGGCCCACGTCGTTCTACTGGGCAAGCCTGGAGAACGGCGAGTCCGGATGCGCGGCGGACTCGTGCGCCGCCGAGGTACTCGCCCTGGGCAACCCGATCATCTGGTGGATCGGCTCCGTAGCACTGCTCTACCTGGTGTGGCGTTGGATCACCCGGCGCGACTGGCGCGCGGGCGCGGTGCTCCTTGCGGTCCTCGCCGGCTGGGTGCCGTGGCTGCTCTATCTCGACCGCACGATCTTCTCGTTCTACTCGGTCGTGTTCCTGCCCTACCTCGCCATGGCCCTGGCCATGATGATCGGGGCCCTCACGGGCCCGCCCGATGCCAGCCGCGAGCGTCGCCGCACGGGCACGTGGGTGGCCGCGGGAATCCTCGTCCTGGTGGTGCTGGCCGCCTGGTGGTTCTACCCCATCTGGACGGCCGAGGTCATCCCCTACGAGCAGTGGACCTGGCGCATGTGGATGCCCACCTGGGTGTGACGCGTCAGCGCGGAGTGTGATCGATCAGCGCTCGGGGCACCAATCGCCGGCGTCCTCGGGCATGAGGCATGCGCCGTAGGTGACGACTGTCTTGCCGATGGTGCGCGTCGTACCGTCAGGAAGGACGACGTCGCCGCGCGGCATGGTCAGCCGCACGCGCGTCGCCGCCATCTCCGCGACCAGCGACCCGGGAATGGTGACGACAGTCCGGTAGGGGTAGGGCTCCGCGCAGCCCTTGCTCCCGCGCGTGCTCACGGTGATCTCGGCGTTGCGCACCCATCCCGCAGAAGTCTTCTGCCGCACGTAGGTGCGCGGGGGCGCGGGATACTTCCAGCACTCGATGATCTCGAGCGCGGTTACCGACTCGACCGGCTCCTCGCAGGTGTAGGTGGCGGAGTACTCGCCATCGATCCAGTGGCACGCCGCCACGGGGCCCTCTGCGCGAGCCGGCGTGATGGCGAGCGCACTGCTCGCCGCGATGGCGACGGACAGCACCGCTGCGATTCGCGCCGACCTGGGCGGATGTGAGCCGCGGACATCTGACTTGGGCACGGGAGACACCGTAGGACGGCGGGCGGCCGGAGTCGCGGCGATTGCGCCGGTGAGAAGTGGGGCGCTGCGGAAATTCCCAGGAACAAAGGGGATGGACGCCCCGTGAGGACGCCCATCTGTGCGTGGAGCTGAGGGGATTTGAACCCCTGACCCCCTCGATGCGAACGAGGTGCGCTACCGGACTGCGCTACAGCCCCGGGGGGCCTAGGCCCCGTCGGCCGAGGTCGCCCTCGGACAGGGCGTGACACTACACCAGCGGGTCGTGCCTCACGCGGTCTGGTCGAAGACCTCGTCCCACGCCGGTGCAGGCGCGCGCGTGCGCATCACCGGTGCCTCGACCCGCACCTGCTGGGGCTGCACCTGCTCGCCTCGAAGGCGATCGGATGCCACGCGAGATGCTCGATCGGCACGGCGCACGCGTCGCTCGTCCAGGGCGCGCTCGGCCGCGACGCGAGCAGCCCGGCGCTCCGCGATGACGGCGACGGGCAGGAAGGCGAGGAAGGGAAGCCACATCACGAGCGTGAGGATCCCGGGGAGCAGCCCAGCGACCCAGGCGGCAGTGCCCAGGGCCCCCACGGTGGCGGCCGCAGCCACGATGACGCGACGTCGTCGCGCAGCAGCACCCTGTGCGACTTCACCGTCGTCAGCAATGCGTGCCAGCGTGCCCATGGCGACCCGATGTCGCTCGATCCGCCGCGCCTGATCGTCATCGTGGCGGCGCAGCCACATGGGGATGAGTACGGCGGCCCACAAGGCAACGATTGCCACATAGATCAGACCCGTCACATCAATGAACGTTAGGTGGCTTGGCCCCTGGAATGGGGGACCTCGGCCCCTCGTGGATGTCGTGTCGCGCGAGGACGTGTCGCTCTAGTTGCCCGGGCTCACTACTTGCCTGGGCTCACGCGCGAAGACAGTAACCGCGCCAGGAGACCCTCCGGGACGTCCTCCGCGCACAGGGCGAAGGTGAGGTGGTCCCTCCAGTCACCATCGATGTGGAGGTAGCGCTCGCGCAGGCCCTCCGCGCGGAAGCCGAGCTTCTCCACCACACGAAGCGATGCGGTGTTCTCCGGACGAATGTTGATCTCGACCCGATGCAGGCCGACTTCGCGGAAGCAGTGGTCGGTGGCCATGGCGACGGCGGTCGGCATGATCCCGCGGCCCGCGACGCGCTGGTCGATCCAGTAGCCGATGTACGCGCTCAGCAACGATCCCCGCGCGATGCCGCCCACCGTCACCTGGCCTGCGAAGACACCGTCGACCGTGAGAGCGAAGGGCAGGCTGCGTCCCTCGCGCGCCTCGGCGCGCAGCCGTCGCACCATGGCCCCGTACGTCGTAGGGGCGTCATGCTCGGCGAGCGGGAGGGTTGCCTCCCACGGGCGAAGCCAACGCGCGTTGCGTGTGCGCACCTCGCGCCAGGCGGTCGCGTCGCGCAGTCGCAGCGGACGCAACTCGATGCGGCCTTCGCGCAGACGAGAGGGCCAGCCGTGGCTCATGCCGGGCGCACCCAGTGCCCGCGCTTGCCGCCCGTCTTCTCGTCGAGGCGGATGTCGGTGATGACCGCTGCAGGGTCGACGGCCTTCACCATGTCGATGAGCGCCAGGGCGGCGACGGAGACGCAGGTGAGCGCCTCCATCTCCACGCCGGTGCGATCCGCGGTGCGCACGGTGGCCGCGATGGCCACCCCCGTGTCCTCGACGCGCAGGTCCACGTCGACGCCGTGAATCGCCAGCGGGTGGCACAGCGGCACGAGATCCGGCGTGCGCTTGGCGGCCTGGATACCCGCGATCCGCGCGACCGCGAGGGCATCCCCCTTGGGCACCCCGTCCCCGCGCAGTAGGGCGATCACCTCCGCTGACACGAGCACTCGACCCGAGGCGGTCGCCGTACGCACGGTGATGTCCTTCCCGCTCACGTCGACCATGCGGGCCGCGCCGCGCGCGTCGAGATGTGTGAACTCGCTGCCCATTAGGCACCTCCTCGCAGGTCCAGGACCGTGAGCTCGTCGCCGTGCGCGACGCGCGCTACCCCCTCCGGGACGATCGCAAGCCCGTCGGCGCGGGCGAGCCCGCCGATGATGTGGGAGCCCTGGCCACCCTCGGGCTCCGCCATGAGCAGTCCATCTCGCATGTGCAGGCGCACGCGCGCGAACTGTGTCTTGCCGGCAGGAGAGGTGAACTCGCGAGAGCAAATCGCGTGCAGTCGCGGACGCTGCACATCCGAGTAGCCGAGCATCCTGCGAATGAGGGGCCGCACGAAGACCTCGAAGGACACGTAGGAGCTCACGGGATTGCCGGGCAGGGTCACGATGGGCGTCGAGCCCACGCGACCCGAGCCCTGGGGCATCCCGGGCTGCATCGCCACCTTGACGAAGTCGACGCCGCCGAGTCGGGTGAGGACCGCCTTGACGGTGTCGTAGGCGCCCATGCTGACTCCACCGGAGGTGAGGAGGAGGTCACTGCGCTCGGCTTCGTGCCGCAGGACGCGCTCCAACTCCTCCTCGTCGTCGCG
>CAYYZU010000083.1:6732-8048 GCA_964476205.1 uncultured Actinomyces sp.
GCACCGGTATCGGGCGCACGCGTGATGGCAACCACGTCCGTGGCCCCGTCGGTCCACTCGACCGGCACCACGGCCTCGGTGCCCTCGGGGATGGGCGCTCCGGTCATGATGCGCACGGCGGTGCCCGGCTCGAGTCGCTGGGCGGCCTCCTGACCGGCGGCGATGTCGCCGCGCACGGGCAGGCGCACCGCGTGGGAGTCCGTGGCTCCCGCGAGATCGTCGACCCGTACGGCGTATCCGTCCATGGAGCTGTTGTCGAAGGACGGCAGGGGCCAGCTCGCCGTCACCGCCTCAGAGAGAACGAGACCGTCGGCGTCGAGCAGGGGGACCCGTTGGGACGGAAGTGGGCCCGCGTCACCGAGGACGATGCGCTGGTGCTCCTCGACCGACCTCATGTCACTGCCCTTCCTCGAGGGCACCCAGCTGCAGGACCTCGGGGAGCCATGCGCGCAGAGCGGGGCCGAGGTCCTCGCGCTCGAGCGCGAGCCGGATGACGGCCTGCAGGTAGGACAGCCGGTCTCCCGTGTCGTAGCGGCGGCCACGGAAGAGCACGCCGTGGACCCGGCCCGCTAGCGCGAGTTCACGCAGGGCATCGGTGAGTTGAATCTCACCGCCGCGTCCCGGCTGGGTGCGCGCGAGCACGGAAAAGACCTCAGGATCGAGGATGTAGCGGCCGATGACGGCCAGCGAGCTGGGAGCGACGTCGACATCCGGCTTCTCCACGAGATCGGTGACCTGGACGACATCACCGGCATCGGTGGGTGCCACGGCGGCGCAGCCGTAGAGCGAGATCTGATCGCGCGGGACTTCCATCAGGCACAGCACGGAACCGCCGAGCTCATCGCGGACCGCGATCATGCGCTCGAGCACGGCGTCGCGGGGGTCGATGAGGTCATCGCCCAGCAGCACGGCGAACGGATGGTCGCCGACATGTCGCTCGGCCATGAGCACCGCATGGCCAAGTCCCAGGGCATCGCCCTGGCGCACGTAGTGGATCCGCGCGAGATCGTTGGACTCGGTCACGCTGAGCAGCCGCGCCGCGTCGCCCTTGGCCTCGAGCGCCGACTCGAGCTCGAGGTTGCGGTCGAAGTGGTCCTCGAGTGGCCTCTTGCTCCGGCCGGTCACGAAGAGGATGTCGTCAAGGCCGGCGGCGACCGCCTCCTCGACGACGTACTGGATCGCGGGCTTGTCGACGACCGGCAGCATCTCCTTGGGAGTCGCCTTGGTCGCGGGGAGGAATCGCGTGCCGAGGCCGGCCGCGGGGATGACCGCCGTCGTCACGCGCATGGGGACACCCTAGGAGAATGCCCGCGTGA
>CAYYZU010000084.1:0-7883 GCA_964476205.1 uncultured Actinomyces sp.
TCGTCGACCACTTCGGCTCCGATGCCTTCCGCTACTACTTCATGCGCGCCATCCAGTTCGGACAGGACGGTTCCTTCTCCTGGGAGGACATGTCGGCGCGCTACACCGCCGAGCTCGCCAACGGCCTCGGCAACCTCGCCTCCCGTGCCACCGCCATGGTGCAGCGCTACCGCGGCGGCACGCTGCCCGCGCCGGGAGAGTCGACGGCAGCGGAAGAGCACTTGCACCAGCTCCTCGGGCAGGTTGCTGCCGAGGCCGATACTGCGATGTGCGCGCTGGACTTCGCGACGGGGATCTCAGCGGTACGCCGCTTCATTGATGCGGCCAACCTGTATGTCACCGAGCAGGAACCCTGGGTTGTGGCCAAGGACGAGGCGCTCGCGCCACGACTCGACACGATCCTCTACACCGTGTGCGAGGCCCTGCGCGCGATCGCGACCCTCTACAACCCGGTCATGCCCAAGGCGATGGCGCTGATGTGGGAGCAGATTGGCGCGGCAGCGACGCTCGGACCCATCGCGGAGCAGCGCGTCGATCGCGTCGCGCAGTGGGGCCAGCTCCCTGCGGGCGCCCAGGTGTCCAAGGGAGCCGTCCTCTTCCCGCGGCTGGAGGAGGAGCCCGCGTGAGGGAGCGGCCCGGCCCTACGGAGCCCCTGCCGCGTCCGGTCGTGGACACCCACTGCCACCTCGACGTCGTCGACCGCGAACTCGGGGATTCGCCGTCGCCGGAGGCCGCCCTGGCCATGGCCCGCGAGGCGGGCATCACGCGCATCGTGCAGGTGGGCTGTGACGTGGCGTCGTCCGAATGGGCTGTCGACGCGGCTCGGACGACCCCGGAGATCATCGCTGCCGTCGCCCTGCATCCCAATGACGTGCCGCGCGTCGTCGCTCGAGAGGGACGCGACGGCCTCGAGCGTGCCATCGGGCGAATCGAGGAGCTTGCCGCAGACCCCGCGGTCCGTGCGGTCGGCGAGACGGGCCTGGACTACTACCGCACGCGCGAGGCGGTAGATCAGGCGCTGCAGCACGAGTCATTCCGCAGGCACATCGACATCGCCAAGCGGCTCGATCGCACGCTGGTGATCCACGACCGCGACGCGCACGCCGACATCCTGCGCATCCTCGACGAGGAGGGGGCACCCGACCGCGTCGTCTTCCACTGCTTCTCCGGGGATGCCGCCATGGCCCGTTACTGCGCCGATCACGGCTGGTACTGCTCCTTCGCCGGAGTTGTGACCTACAAGAGCGCAGGTGACCTGAGGGACGCCCTCGCCGTTCTGCCCCGCGATCGCATGCTGGTCGAGACCGACGCTCCGTACCTCACTCCCGTGCCCCATCGAGGTGCGGTCAACGCCTCGTACCTCGTGCCCTACACGGTCCGCGCGATGGCCGAGGTACGCGCCGAGCCGCTCGAGCAGGTGTGCACCGACCTCTGGGACAACGCCATGCGGGCCTTCGGCGAGTGGTAGTCCACCGTGGATGACGGATTGCTCGGCGCCGGCGAGGTGCGCAGCATCGCCGAACGCTGGGGGATCCGTCCCACGAAGCAATGGGGCCAGAACTTCGTCGTCGATGCCAACACCGTGCGCCGCATCGTGCGCATTGCCGGCGTGCGCCCGGGTGATGTCGTCCTCGAGGTCGGGCCCGGCGTAGGCAGTCTGACCCTCGGCCTGCTCGCTGCCGGGGCGCATGTCGTGGCCGTCGAGATTGACCCCGTGCTCGCCGAGGCGCTGCCCGACACCGTGGCGCGACTGCGACCCGATGACGTGGGGCGCCTCGACGTCGTCGCCGGAGACGCCCTGCGCGTGAGCGACCTCCCGCGGGCTCCCGATGCGCTCGTGGCGAACCTGCCGTACAACGTCGCCGTCCCTGTCGTCCTGCACCTGCTCGAGGCCTTTCCGTCGTTGCGCACGGGGCTCGTGATGGTGCAGTCCGAGGTGGCCGACCGACTTGTCGCGCCGCCGGGCAGTCGTACCTACGGCGTGCCCTCCGTGAAGCTCGCCTGGTTCGCCCACGCCGAACGCGCGGGCGCCGTGCCGGCGAGTGTCTTCTGGCCCGTGCCGCGAGTGGAGTCGGGCCTGGTGGCCTTCACTCGCCACGATTCCCCGCCGTCCACTGCTTCCCGCGCGGAGGTCTTCGCGGTCATCGACGCGGCGTTCGCCCAGAGGCGCAAGACGCTTCGTGCGGCGCTCGCCGGCTGGGCAGGCTCTGCCCCCGAGGCGGAGCGCATCCTCGTCGCCGCAGGGGTGGATCCGGGAGCGCGCGGGGAGAGCCTCGACATCACGCAATTCGCGCGCATTGCCAGCGCTCGCGCGCTGACCTGAGCGGTCGCTGCACCCGCTACTGTCGAGCCGTGTCCTCGGTCCGTGCGGTCGCGCCCGCCAAGATCAATCTCAGCCTGCGCGTGCGTGCGCTGCGACCCGACGGCTATCACGAGATCACCACGGTCTTCCATGCGGTGTCGCTCACGGATGACGTCACGGTGGGCGCGGCTGCGCCTGGTGCGGGACGCAGCGTCACGACGACGGGAGAGCGCTCTGCGTCCGTCCCCGGAGGCGATGACAACATCGCGGGAAAGGCGGCAGTGGCACTCGCGCACTATGCGGGCCTGGTCGACCCTGACGTGACCATCGACATCGCCAAGTCCATCCCCGTGGCGGCCGGCATGGCAGGAGGAAGCGCCGATGCCGCTGCCGCACTGATTGCGCTGAGGCGCCTGTGGAATGTCGACATCACCGATGCCGATCTGGCGGTGATCGCGGCGCAACTCGGATCCGATGTGCCGTTCTCGCTCATGGGCGGCACCGCGCGCGGCAGGGGCCGCGGCGAACTGCTCACCCCCGTGCTTACCGACGGCGAGTTGCATTGGGTGGTGGCCCTGAGCGACACCGAACTGTCGACGCCGGCTGTCTATGCCGAGTGGGACCGACTCCTTGCCGCCGGCGTCGTGAACGCCGCGGGCGATGCCGCGGATGCCGATTCCCCCTTGCTCGCCGCGCTTCGACAGGGGGATCCCCGCGCGGTTGCGGGTCACCTCGTCAATGACCTCGAGCCTGCCGCGGTGTCGCTGCGCCCGCACCTGCGCGCCGTACTCGATGCGGGAGTGGAGCTCGGTGCCCTGGCGGGGATGGTCTCCGGCAGTGGCCCCACGTGCGTCTTCCTGGTCGACGGGCGCGAGGCCGCCATCGCACTGGCGGCGGAGATGTCCGGGACCGGCCTCGTCCGAGGTGTGCGGCATGCTGTTGGGCCTGCGCCGGGCGCCCGCATCGTCGGCTGATCCGTGGCCTCCTGATCCGGCGCGCTCGCGCTCAGTGACGTGCGGAGGGCGGCTTCGCCTCGAGATGGGCAAGCCCATTCCACGCCAGATTGACGACGTGCGAGACGACCTCTTCCTTGCGGGGCTTGCGCACGTCGAGCCACCACTGCCCCGTGAGAGCAGTCATGCCCACGAGCATCTGCGAGTACATCGGCGCCAGACGTGTCGGGAAGCCATGTGCCTTGAACTGCTCGGCGAGCAGATGCTCGACCTGTCCGGCGACATCCACAATGAGGCTCGCGAAGGATCCGGTCTGCTGGGAGACGGGCGAGTCCCGCACGAGGATGCGGAAGCCGTCGGGCTGCGAGTCGATGTAGTCGAAGAGCGCCATGCCTGCCTGCTCGAGGAGCTGACGGGGATGAGAGCCCTGCAGGGCACCGCTGATCGTCGTGAGGAGTTGGTTCATCTCTCGGTCGACGACTACCGCGTAGAGCCCCTCCTTGCCGCCGAAGTGCTCGTAGACCACCGGCTTGGAGACACCGGCCGTCGAGGCGATCTCCTCGACGCTGACCGCCTCGAAGCCCTTGTCGGCGAAGAGCGTGCGCCCGACCGAGATCAGCTGCTCTCGCCGCTCGCGGCCGGACATACGCATGGGGACTGACCTCTCGCGATGCGGCTAGGAAGCGACCGAGGCTGAGGCAGCGACGGGACTGTCTGCGTCCGGCGTCCAGCCGCGGATGCGCCGGCGCAGGGCTGGGTCCTGCAGCTTGGCCGCGAGTCGGGCGGGGCTGGGCCAGCGCACGTCGCGCGCGAGGTTCAGGCGCTCCATGGCGCGGATGATCCCCGCACTGATGTCGACCTGGCCGCGCAGCACGCCATGGCGAGCCGCCGTGGGCTCGGCGTGATGCAGGTTGTGCCACGACTCACCCAGGGAGGGGAGAGCAAGCCACCGATTGTTGGTGGAGTTGTCGCGCGTGCGGAAGGGCCGCTGGCCGAAGACATGGCAGATGGAGTTGATCGACCACGTGACGTGGTGGACCAGGGCGATGCGCACGAGTCCGGCCCAGAACAGCGCGGTGAGCGCACCCTCCCACGACCACGTGATGAGACCACCGAGGATGGCCGGGGCGAGAATCGTGGAGGCGACGATCCAGGGGAAGTAGCGCGATACTCGCTGGAGCGCGGCGTTTGCCCGGATGTCCGGCGCGTAGCGCTCGATCGAGGTCTGCTGGCCGTCGAAGAGCCAGCCCACGTGCGCGAAGACGAGTCCCTTGGCCACTGCGCGTCGCGAGGTGCCGTAGCGCCAGGGGCTGTGCGGATCACCCTCCTCGTCGCTGCGGGCGTGATGGCGACGGTGGTCAGCGACCCACTGGTCCAGTGAGCCCTCTACCGCGGTGGAGCCGGCGACAGCGAGCACCACGGACACCCACGTGGGGGCCTTGAATGAGCCGTGCGTGAAGTGTCGGTGGAATCCCACGGTGATGCCTGCGGCTGCGATCACGTAGAAGACGGCGGCAAGGATGAGATCGGTCCAACCGAGCCATCCGCCCCAGGCCACGGGGATGGCGAGTGCGACCGCGAGGAGAGGCACGGCGACGAAGATTCCGATGGTCGTGCGCATGCCGCGCGCCATGGGCTGGGTCGCGGGGCGCCCCGCGGCGTCGCGCTCCTCGATGATTGCCGTCACGACCGCTCCCTGACTCGTGCTCACCTCTGGCGATGGCTTCCGGGTCCCCCGGACAACCTACGCCACCGTAACCTACGGTTGCGTAACCTGTCCAGGCCCCGGCCCGAGAGGGGTCCCTGGGAGACTGCTGCGCGGATCCCGCAAGGGATGCCGTTCCCGGCTCGTCTAATGGCAGGACAAGAGACTTTGGATCTCTGAATGGGGGTTCGACTCCCTCGCCGGGAGCACATGATCAGGGGAGTAGGGTGCCGACGTCGGCTGCCCCTCGGGGCGACCCTTCTCGTGGAGGTCCGTGAGCGGTGACGTCGCAGGGCCCGGTCGTCATCGTCCTCGCTGCGGGTGAGGGGACGCGCATGCGTTCCGCCACTCCCAAGGTCCTTCACGCCATCGCGGGCCGCTCCCTCATCGGACATGTCCTCGAGGCCGCGTCGGCCGTCGATCCCTCGCATGTCGTCGTCGTCATCGGACATGCGCGCGATGAGGTCCTCGCACATCTAGAGGAAGTCGCCCCCTGGGTCGACACGGTCGTGCAGGAGGAGCAGCGCGGCACCGGTCATGCGGTACGCATCGCCCTCACAGCGCTGGCCTCGACCCAGGCGCTGACCTCCGCGCCGGTCGTGGTCTTGAGCGGTGACACACCGCTGCTCACCGGAGCGACGGTGCGCGACCTCGTCGACGCGCACCTGCGTACCAGTGCGGCCGCCACGCTGCTCACGGCTGTCCTGGGCGACCCCGCGGGCTACGGTCGCGTGGTGAGGACCCCCGACGGCTCCGTTGAGGCGATCATCGAGCATCGCGATGCCTCCGACGACGTCCTGGCCATCAGCGAGATCAACGCGGGCATGTACGCATTCGACCCCGCGCGGCTCGCGCCGGCCCTGGAGCGCATCACGACGGCAAATGACCAGGGGGAGGAGTACCTCACCGACGTGGTGGGCCTCCTGCGTGCAGACGGCTATCCGGTGGCGGGCCTCGTCGTCGAGGACTCCCACGAGATCCTCGGCGTCAACGACCGCGTCCAATTGGCGGAAGCCGCAGCCCTCATGCGTGACCGCATCAACGACCGCTGGATGCGCGAGGGCGTGTCGATGCTCGACCCGGGATCGACCTGGATCGACGTCGATGTCGACCTTGCACCTGACGTAACGATCCTGCCGCAGACCTCGCTGCTGGGGCCGACGTCGATCGCTACCGGCGCACGCATCGGACCCGGCACGACGTTGACCTCATGCGAAGTGGGCGAGGGTGCCACCGTCATGCACACCTGGGCTGAACTCGCCGTCGTCGAGGCCGGCGCCAGCGTGGGCCCCTTCACCTACCTCCGCCCGGGCGCGAGACTCGGACCCCGAGCCCGCGCGGGTGCGTTCGTCGAGATGAAGAACGCCTCGCTGGGTGAGGGAGCCAAGGTGCCCCACCTGTCCTACGTCGGCGACGCGGAGGTGGGAGAGGGGACCAACATCGGAGCGGCCACGATCTTCGTGAACTATGACGGGCAGTCCAAGCACCGCACCGTGATCGGGCGTCATGCGCGCATCGGCAGCGACACCATGCTGGTTGCTCCCGTGACCGTGGGCGACGGCGCCTACACCGCAGCGGGCTCGGTCATCACCGAGGATGTCCCCGCGGGGGCCATGGCCGTCGGGCGTGCGCAGCAACGCAACATCCCCGGATGGGTGCAGCGCAAGCGCCCCGACACAGACTCGGCGCGCGCCGCCGACGCAGACCGCGATCAGCCCCCGACCAGCGAGGAGTCATCGTGAGCGAGTTGACCGTCCCCCCGAGCAAGCGGCTCGTGCTCCTCACCGGCCGGGCGCACCCCGACCTGGGCGAGGAGGTCGCCTCGCACCTTGGCACCGACCTGTGCCCGGTTGACGCCTACGAGTTCGCCAACGGCGAGATCTTCGTGCGCTTCAAGGAGTCGGTGCGCGGGTGCGATGCCTTCGTCATGCAGAGCCACACGAGTCCCATCAATACCTGGATCATGGAGCAACTCATCATGGTCGACGCGCTTAAGCGCGCCTCAGCCAAGCGCATCACGGTGATCGCGCCTTTCTACGGATACGCGCGGCAGGACAAGAAGCACCGCGGCCGCGAGCCCATCTCCGCGCGCCTCATGGCCGATCTGTTCAAGGCCGCCGGGGCCGACCGCCTCATCACGGTCGATCTCCACACCTCGCAGATCCAGGGCTTCTTCGATGGCCCCGTCGACCACCTCTTCGCGCTCCCGCTCCTCGCGGACCACATCGCCGCACGCGTCGACCTCGACCGCATCACGGTCGTCTCCCCCGATGCGGGTCGCGTGCGCGTGGCCGAGAAGTGGACCGACATCCTGGGTGCCCCGCTGGCCATCATTCACAAGCGCCGTGATCCCGACACCCCCAACGAAGTGCGCGTCTTCGAGGTTGTCGGCGACGTGCGCGACCGCGTCTGCATCGTGGTCGACGACATGATCGACACCGGCGGCACGATCGTGAAGGCCGCCGACACGCTCTTCGAGAACGGCGCTGCCGAAGTCATCGTCGCTGCTACGCACGGCATCCTCAGCGAGCCTGCGGCTCAGCGCCTCCAGGAGTCGCGCATCAGCGAGGTCGTGGTGACCAACACCCTCCCGATTCCCGAGGATCGCCAGTTCGAGAAGCTCACGATCCTCTCCATCGCACCGCTGCTGGCCCAGGCCATCTACGAGGTCTTCACGGACGGCTCCGTGACGCGGATGTTCGAGACCCCTGAGCGGATCCCGGCTGCCCCCTGAGGCCAGCGCCTCCTCGGGCCCCGGTCGCGGGCTCCGGCCGACTCTCGGCTAGAGTCGGGCCGCTCCTCGGCGAGGGTGCGAACTGCACCGTGATCGACGTGGCCGCTGGCCGCACCACGCCGTGGCTGCTCCGCTCGGAGGACGTCTCCGACGGTGGACGAGGAGGTCGCATCGTGAACATCCGCCTGG
>CAYYZU010000085.1:0-1160 GCA_964476205.1 uncultured Actinomyces sp.
CTCGGCGACCTGCTCGCGCAACGCCGGATCACTCCGCGCAGCGATACCGACTTGCAGGAGCACCTTCTGTGCCGGCGCGTCCTCCGCCATGGCGATGAGGCGATTCGCTAGGACCGCCGCCGCGTCAGCGAAGGGACTGTCGCTGGCCAGCGCCCGGACGAGGTCCCAGGTCCACGTGTAGCGATCGGGCTGGAGTTGGGTGAGAAGCACGTCGGCGAGCAGTCGCGACTTGCCCTGATACCTGCGATAGAGGGCTCCCGTCGTCACGCCTGCGCTTGACGCGATCCCGCGCGTGGACGTGCCTGCCGCGCCATGGGCCTCGAGGAGGATGCGCGCAGCACCGATGAGGGCGACTGCCACGTCATCGGTGCGCTCGGGACCGGGCACCACCGGGACTTCCACGGAGTCGAAGAGTGGAATCGGCACCGGAGGCGCCGATGGTCCGACGACGCTCTCCGAGGCGTCCACGAACCAGGCGACGCGGCCGGTCGCCGGGTCGGGCTCATCGACTCCGATGGCATGCAGCAGGGCGTTGCCTACGGCGTACGTCGCGACGTACCACGCCATGCTCTCGGGGAGATGCACAGCGAGACCGGCGAGCAGCACGTCCCACGACGACAGGGAAGCAGGGCGCACGGAGGGCATCGTGTGGCCCGCGAGGAGGAGTTCGCCCGCGAGGAGTACGTCGTCACGGCCCTGGTCGAGCACCCACGCGATCGCCTCGGCCGGGCTGCCCGCGGTGTCCAGCGCCCGTGCGATCCCCGGAGCGATCACCTCGCTGCCGAGGTCGCTGAGCAGGGCCTCGCGATCGGGCCAGCGGTTGTAGACGGTGCCGATGGAGTAGAAGCCGCGCCGTGCGACGCCCTCCATGGCGAACTCCGCCTGGCCGACGGCCAGCAACTACTCGCGCGCGGCGTCCAGGAGGGTCCGGGTGGTGGCGTCGCGCTCCCACGCACCCGGTGTCATGGCCTAAGTGAAGCGCAGCGCCCCGGTCACCGCTAGGAGAGCAGCGACGGCACCTGGATCCATGGGAAGCGGATCCACCGTGAGGTCGTCCGCCACGCCAGGTCAGGGGAGTACGTCGAACCCGGCTTGCCGTAGAGCACGGTGACGCGCACGTCCGCGTCGTACTGGCTCGGCAACGTCGAGAACGACACGCT
>CAYYZU010000085.1:1170-7786 GCA_964476205.1 uncultured Actinomyces sp.
CGGCGGCAGGAGCGTGCGCACGAAGTGCAGGGTCGCACCGGTGTCGGCCACGTCATCGGCGACCAGTACCCGCTTGCCGGAGAGATCCGACAGGTGCGGAGTCTCACCCACGAGGACAGGCTCGGGCAGGGTTTCGCCGATATCCGAGTAGTACTCGACGTTCACATGGCGAAGGTCCTTGATGTCGAGCGCATAGGCGATGCCGGCGCCGACGAAGAGGCCACCGCGCACGACTCCCAGGATCGTGTCAGGGACCCAGTCGTCATCGATCAGCCTGCGGGATAGCCAGGTAATGCCCTCGCCGAACTCGGCATAACTGAAGACCTCGAGGTCTTCGCTCACGCGTCATCCAGCCGTGTGACGTGGAAGTTCGCGAAAGAGCGGCTCGGCGTAGGACCGCGCTGGCCCTGGTAGCGCGAGCCGTAGACGCTTGACCCGTAGGGATGCTCCGCGGGCGATGACAGCCTGAAGAGGCAGAGCTGGCCGATCTTCATCCCCGGCCACAGCTTTATCGGCAGCGTGGCCACATTGGAGAGCTCCAGCGTGACGTGACCGCTGAAGCCAGGATCGATGAAGCCGGCGGTGGAGTGCGTGAGCAGCCCGAGGCGGCCAAGCGACGACTTGCCCTCCAGCCGTCCTGCGATGTCGTCGGGAAGCGTGACCACCTCGTACGTCGACGCCAGCACGAACTCGCCCGGATGCAGGATGAAGGCCTCATCCGCACGCACCTCGACGAGCTCGGTGAGATCGGGCTGCTCCTCCGCGGGATCGATGTGCGGGTAGCGGTGGTTCTCGAAGACGCGGAAGTAGCGGTCGAGTCGCACATCGACGCTCGAGGGCTGGATCATCGCCGGGTCGTAGGGATCGAGCCCCACCCGGCCGGCATCGAGTTCGGCGCGTAGGTCGCGGTCGGAGAGCAGCACGAGTGGAGGCTATCGGGCCGACCGATCAGTCGTCCTCGAACCTGTCATCGGCGTCATCCGTGAGCCGCTCGAAGGCCTCCATCTGGGCTGCGACATAAGCGATGCGACCCGCGAGGGACACCGACTCCAGGACATGCCCCGTCCCCTGGACCGCCATCTCGTCAGCGAGTGCACGCAGGCGGGAATCCAGGGCCGCGGCCGCGTCGGGCACGTCACTGGACTCGGCGCGTACCGGCATACCGGGCGATCCGAGCGCGAGCCTGCCGAGTGCGGCCAACTCGTCGAGCAAGTCCGCGAGCGTGTCCTTGCGCAGAGCCGGCTGCAGGTCCGCGCGGTCGTAGTCGCGGTTGATCGCTCCAGCGAGTCCGCGGACATGCACGCCGATGCTCGCGAGCCGTCGCAGACGCAGCGCGTCATCGTCGATCACTCCGCGGGCCGATCGCCCACGCGGATTGAAGGCCACCATCTCGACCAGATCCGTCAGCGAGTCGCGCGCAGCCTCCGCATCGCCACGGAGCGCGCGACTATCCGGGATGAAGTGGTGCAACTCATCGGAGTCGAGCGGGGTCTTTGTCTCGCGCAGTTCCGTGGCCATGCTCCCAAGCAACGCGAGGATGTGATCGCGGTAGTCCTGAAGTCGGGCCTCGAAGCGCTCCGGATGCGGCTTGGGCGGTGGAAGGTAGATCGAGAGGATCCCGATGGCTCCGCCGATAACGACATCGAAGACGCGCCAACCCGCCTGCTCCCAGGTGACCTGCCCAAGGGCGAACACGAAGAGCACGGCTGTCGGGATCTGGAATCGGGCACCGAGGGACACAGGCAGGCGGCTGGCTACGAAGAGCGACACGAGCATGGCGATGAGCACAGACCACCAGGTGACACCCACAACGGTCACCCACAGGGTTGCCGCGAAGACCCCGACCGCAGTGGTGAGGATGCGTTGGATGGACAGGCCGAAAGTGCTCCAGGGCGACGATGAGATGACCAGCAGGGTCGTGAGGGGCGCAAAGATGCCGAAGGAGCTCGGCGACACCCAATAGCCGACAGCCCAGGCAACCGTCACGGCGACACCGATCCGCAGGATCTGCCACGGCGAGCGGAAGGATGCCGGCCGCTGCTGCATGACATCGGCAAGTCGCAGGTCAGGCAGGATGTCGCGACCGTCGTCTGCCGGTCGCTCCGCGCTGGCCACGAAGCACACCCTAGAGCTCGGACCACTCGCTAGGGTCGCGGCGTGCGACTGCGCATCCATGACCCACGACACGTGGGGTTGCATCGCGCCATCCGCGCAGCCATCGGGACGACCATTGCGCTCCTCCTGACCCTGACACTGTTTCCGGGCACCCCAGCCGGAGTGCTCGCGGCCTTTGGCTCCATGGCCCTGCTCGGCACGGCGGATTTCGGGGGCTCCGTGCGGCGACGCACTGTCTCGATTCTCGGCACAGGTGCGGCTGGTGCGCTGCTCATCGTCATCGGTGGCTTCGCTGGCCTCAGTATGTGGTCAGTCGTTGTCGTCACCTTTTTCGTCACAGGGCTGCTTGCCTTTCTCGTCGCCCTTCGAGGCACCTTCGCGAGCGCGTGCCCCGCTCTCACCATCGTGTACGTCGCCAGCGCCATGGTGGCGACTTCGGCCAGCGAGATCCCCGTGCTTGTCGCGGGGTGGGCCATCGCTGTCGCTATCGCTCTTCCCGTGACCCTGCTGGTGCTCCCGCGGCGCAATCTGGCACCCGTGCGCAAAGCGTGCGCCCACGCGTTGCGGACGCTCGCTGACGCCGCCCATCGCAGAGGCGAGGACAAGCCGATGGACTCGGATGCCCTCTCCTCGGCGCTTCAGGAACTCCGAGACTCCTACCTGGGCAATCCCTTCCGCGCCGCGGGCCTCAGCCCCGCCGACCGGGCCCTCATCGTCCTCATCGGACAGCTCGAGGGTCTGCTCACGGCCATGCTGCGCGGCACGTCGTACAACGACCCCGTCAGTGCCTTGCCGGACACGCGAGACCTGATCGAGTCGAGCGCCGAAAGCCTTGAGGAAATGGCGGCCGCGCTCGAGCGGCGCCCCGGGCAGGTCCCGGGGTCGGCTCGTGTGGCGCAGTTTTGGGGAAGCCAGTGGCAGTCGGCGGTCACCGCGCTCGGGGACGACCGCAACGGCGACCCCAGCGCTCGTGTCACGCTCGTATGGTCAGCTTTCCCCGATCGGGCAATGGCCATCTCCGTGGTGCGCCTGTCGATCCTCGTGCGGCGAGTGCTCAAGCTCGAACCTGAGGACCTCGGTGCACCCGGGCACACGATCCCTGAGCCTCCAGCGGCACACCCCTTGAGGGAACTCGCCGACCAGGCCACCTTCACGTCTCCATGGCTGCGTACGGCGTTGCGCATCGGTGTCGCGCTCGCACTCGCCACTCTCGTCGTCGAAATCATGGGTATCGCGCACGGATTCTGGGTGGTGCTGGGGGTCGTCGCGACGCTTCGACTCGATGGCGTAGCGACTCTCAAGACATCACTCCTCGCCGTGGTCGGGACCTTCGCGGGCGCCACCCTGGGATGGGTCATCCTGGATCTAGAGGCAACGCGCCCATTCCTCATGTGGCTCGCTTTCGTCCTCATCGCCTTCCTCGCGGTCTACACGCAGGCGACGACCGCCTACGCCATCGGCCAGGCAGCGTTCTCCCTCTTCGTCATCGTCGCCTTCTCTCTGGTCAACTGGCCGCCCAAACTGGAAACCGCGACCCAACGGTTCACCGACATCCTCATCGGCGCGGCGATCAGCGTTGTCGTTGCACTTCTCATGTGGCCGCGAGGTGTCGCCGCGGGACTGCTGGGCAACGTCTCTACGGCTATCCGGCGAGCAACCACGCTGCTTTCTGACGCCGTGAGCGACCTTGTGCAAGGTGCCCACAGGGTGACGCCCGAGGAACTCCACGAGATGTCGGGCGCGTTCCTGCGGTCTAAGGAGGTCGTGGAGGTCTCACTGGCCTCGCGGGCTCCCGGCGCCGTCGAGCACGCTCAGGCCTGGGAGGGCGTCATCGATCACCTGCGCACACTGACCGTGAGCGGTCATCTCATCGCCGACTGGTCTCACGACGGCCCTCCCATCGTCCAAGTCATTCCCGCCTTTGCCGCTCCCATCAACGCAGACTGCTCCAGCGTTGTCGCAGCATGGGAACGCACCGCTCGCGAAGTAGACAGGACACCACCGGGAGAAGTGCCTCCCGAGCCGGACTTCATCCGCACTGCGCAGTCACTCGCGAGCGAGGTCGACCTATCCGACCCACAGGTGGCAGGTCGCGTCGTGAGTTCCATCTGGACGCACGGCTGGCTGCGCATGAGCTACCGGGCAGGCGTGATGGCGCCCGTCCCCGCCGCACACGCGTAGGTGGCGCTCCTGGCATACTTCGGACGAAGGCTCATGCCTCGCGGGTGTAGTTCAATGGCAGAACATCAGCTTCCCAAGCTGACAGCGCGGGTTCGATTCCCGTCACCCGCTCTCGAAGAGAGCGCTCCCGGGAATCGGGAGGACGCAGGACGGATCCCGTCACCCGCTCTCGTAGAGAGCGCTCGCGGAAATCGGGCGGTGGGAATGACGTCCGCAGGGTCCTAGGCTGCGCGCGTGACCCACACGTCGACCCGTCGACTCAGGGTGGCGACCGCCTACCTCGCCCTCTCAGCCAGCGCTCTGATCCTGCAGACCGTCGAGTTCATGCTCGTGGCTATCCAGGAGGACTTCAGCCTCACGGCGGGCGCTACGGCGGCCCTCACTCAGCTGGCCGCGGGAGCGGCGCTGCTCGTCGTATTCGTGGCCGGCACCTTGCTCGATCGCTTCGGGGAGCGGCGGGTGCTCGGCGGATCATCGCTCGCCTTCTGCTGCGGAGCCCTTGTCGTGGCGCTCGCACCCGGGTACGGGTTCCTGCTCGCCGGCCTCGGCATTGCCGGCGTCGGCTACACCGTCATGACGGTGGCCGGCATCGCCATCCTCAAAGAGGCAATCCCCGACGTGCGTGGCCGCGCACTCGCGTTCGGGGCTTTCGCCGTCATTGCACCGGTTGTGTCGATCCTGAGCCCGGTCGTCACCGCCCTCGTCGTCCCGGCCCTGGGCTGGCGCTTTGTCCCCGCCCTCTGGGTCCTCGTCGGAGCGACCACGATGGCGCTGGTGCTAAAGACGCCGGCAGCCCAGTCCGAGGCACCGCCCCGCCGCGAGATGGTGACGCCCTGGCTCGCGGGGCTCGCCCTCGCTGCTTTCGCGCTCATGGCATCTTCCCTCGTCACTGATCCGTGGCTCGCGACGATCCTCTTTGCCATCACTCTCGTGGCGCTCGCCACACTCGTCGCACTCATGCGCCGAATGCAGCATCCGACCCTGGACCTTCGCGTGCTCCGAAGGAGGGGCTCGGTCCCGCTGATCGCCGCCATGATCGTCGTGAGCGGCGTGAACCTCTTCCTCTTTACGTTCATGCTCCTGATGTACCGATACGACCTGACACTTCTCGACACTGCCCTCCTCCTCATCGTCCCGCAGGCCGCAGCCGCAGTCGGCGCACTGCTGGGCGGACGGGTGAGTGCGCGTGCCGGGAGTGTCCCCACGGCGTTGGGCGCCGTGCTCCTCGCCGCGGTTGCATCACTGGGCGTGCTCTTCATCAACGCCGATTCGCCGTCCTGGGTCGCCGTCGCGGCGCTCACCGTGGCCGCCATCCCCATCGCGGGGGCCGTCGGTCCGCTCACGCAATCCCTCATGGACCTCGCGCCCGCCGATGGTTCGGGCGCGGCGTCATCCCTGCGCAACGCCTCCTGGAACCTGGGCGGCGCCATCGGCGGTCTCATCAGCGCCGCCATCGTGCTCACCGCGCTCGAAGCACAGCCGGGATCTGCCACACAGGCCGCGCCCGTCGCACATCACTGGGTTAGGGCGCTCGCCACTGCGCACTCCACGACGGAACCGGACACGCTCCACGAGATGCAGGCTGCGGCATTCGATCAGGCCGGGCTCATGTGCAGTGCGGCGTACCTCGTCGCCGCGATCCTGCTGGGCATCGCGATCAGCCGGAGAAGAAGCGTCCACGATCACCAGCCGGCCCTCAGTTGACCTCCGCCTCGCGGCCCGTGATTCCCGACTCCTGCGATGCCTATGGGGCGTGACCGAGTGCGGCGAGCAGTTCCGGGTCCGAGGGCTCAACGAGGATCATCCCGTCAGGGAGCACGACGACGGGGATGTTCTTGCGCCCGCTGATCGCCTCGGCCTCCGCGGCAGCCTCAGGCTCTGCCACGAGGTCTCGGTAGGCATAGTCAGCGCCCACCGCGTCAAGGGCACGCTTGGTCCGGGTGCAGTCCGGGCACCAATCAGCGCCGAAGACCGTGATCTGTCCCATCGGTCCAGGCTACGGCCCTGCTGTGGGACCCTGGGAACATGACGGCGATCGACGACACCAGGGACGTCCGGCTTCTCGTCGACCTCGAGCCCGTGGTTACCTCCGAGCTCGAGCGACACCTGACGATGCACAAGCCGTGGAACCCTCACGACTACGTGCCGTGGGACGAGGGCCGTAACTTCGCCTTCCTCGGCGGCGAGGACTGGTCACCAGAACAGCAGCGCTACAGCGATGCCGCGCGCTCGAGCCTCATCGTCAATCTCCTCACCGAGGACAACCTGCCGAGCTACCACCACGAGATCGCGAGCATCTTCGGCCGCGACGGCGCCTGGG
>CAYYZU010000086.1:0-7756 GCA_964476205.1 uncultured Actinomyces sp.
CTGCTGCTTCTGCGCCTCCGTGACCTTGCCGCCGGCGCAGGAGGAGGTCTCGGAGTTGTCATTGCACAGGAATATCGACACCTCGACCTTGTCGAACCAGAAGTCCTTCATGGTGTCGACCTGTGAGCGCACGAGCAGGGCGACGCCGAAGAGCGCGAGTGACACACCCACCGTGATGATCACGGCGATGGTCATGGTGAGGTTGCGACGCAGGCCGTTACCGACCTCGCTGAGGACGAATCGAGCGCGCATCCCTACCTCGAGTATCCGTAGACGCCGCGCGACTGATCGCGCACGAGGTGGCCCTGCTCCAGCTCAATGACGCGCTTGCGCATCTGGTCGACGATGGCCACGTCGTGAGTGGCCATGACGACGGTCGTGCCCGTGCGATTGATGCGGTCGAGGAGCTTCATGATGCCCTCGGACGTCGCGGGGTCGAGGTTGCCCGTGGGCTCATCGGCGATGAGGATGGCAGGCTTGTTGACGAAGGCGCGGGCAATGGCCACGCGCTGCTGCTCGCCACCCGAGAGCTCATCGGGCATGCGCTGCTCCTTGCCCTCCAGTCCGACGAGATCAAGCACCTCGGGCACGATCCGATCGACCTGACTGCGCGATTTGCCGATGACCTCGAGTGCGAAGGCCACGTTGTCGAAGACCGTCTTATTGGGCAGGAGCCGGAAGTCCTGGAAGACCGTGCCGATCCGGCGACGCAGCTGCGGCACCTTCCAGTTCGACAGTCGATTGAGATCCTTGCCAGCGACCCACACGCGACCCTCGGTCGGGGTCTCCTCCTTGAGGACCAATCGGAGGAACGTCGACTTGCCCGATCCCGAGGCGCCTACGAGGAAGACGAACTCGCCCTTCTCGACCTCGAGGGACACGTCCTCCAGGGCGGGCCGCGTCTGGGAGGCATAGAGCTTGGTCACGCGCTCGAACAGGATCACCCGACGAGTGTAGGCGTTGGCGAGTGACTTGCCCGAATTCACGGGGAAGCAACGGCGAGCCCAGGCGCCTTGCCCCTGGGCGCCCCCTAGGACTAGTTCGGGACGATCGTCACGCGCTGGGCGCGCAGCGCCATGATGAGGGCGACGATCCAGCCGATGATGGTCCACCCCAGCAGGAGGTTGACCCAGAAGACGGCCCAGTGGGGGACGTCACGGACGGCGGCGATGCACCACGGGAGCATGTAGCCCGCACTGAGGATCGCGACGATGACGGAGACGACCTTCGTCGTCGTCCAGGACCGGGACTCCGGCTCAACCGAGTAAGACATGCGCGCAGGCTATCTCAGGCCGCCATCAACCTCAGGACGCCATCTCGCTCTGACGGCGCCAACGGATCCCCGACTCGATGAAGTCATCGATCTCACCATCGAGCACGGCGGCGGTGTTGCCGGTCTCGTGCTCGGTGCGCAGGTCCTTGACCATTTGGTAGGGATGCAAGACATAGGAGCGCATCTGCGTTCCCCAGGAGCCCGCCGAGTCGCCCTTCAGGGCGTCCATCTTGGCCTTGTCCTCCTCGCGCTGCTTCTGCAGCAACTTGGACTGGAGCACGGCCATTGCCGTGGCGCGATTCTGGAGCTGCGAGCGCTCGTTCTGGCAGGAGACCACGATGCCGCTCGGGAGATGGGTGATGCGCACCGCGGAGTCGGTGGTGTTGACGCCCTGGCCACCGGGACCGCTGGACCGGTAGACATCCACGCGGATCTCGTCATCGGGAATCTCGACGTGATCCGTCTGCTCGATCACGGGGGTCACCTCGACGGCGGCAAAGGACGTCTGACGGCGACCTTGGTTGTCAAAAGGTGAGATCCGCACGAGCCGATGGGTGCCCTGCTCGATCGAGAGCGTGCCGTAGGCATAGGGGGCCTTCACCGCGAAGGTCGCCGACTTGATGCCAGCCTCTTCGGCGTACGACGTGTCGTAGATCTCTACGGGCCAGCCATGGCGCTCGCAGTAGCGCGTGTAGAGGCGCAGGAGCATCTCGGCCCAGTCGGCGGCATCCACGCCGCCGGCCTCGGAGCGGATGGTGACCAGCGCCTCGCGCGCGTCGTACTCACCCGAGAGCAGGGTGCGCACCTCCATCTCGGAGATGTCGCGACGCAAGCCATCGAGTTCGCGCTCGGCTTCGGACCAGGAGTCGGCGTCGTCCTCACTCTCGGCCAACTCGACCAGGACCACGAGGTCATCAAGCCGGCGGCGCAGGCCCTCGATGCGGCGGATGTCGCCTTGGACCAGAGAAAGCTGCGACGTGACTCGCTGGGCGTTCGCCTGGTCGTCCCACAGGTCCGGTGCCGACGCCTCGGCCTCAAGGTCCACGGCCCTGGCCTTCATCCCGGGCACGTCCAGGACCTGCTCGATGCCAGCGAGCGTTTGCTCGAGGCTGGCGAGCGTGTCGTTTACGTCAGGGATGGCCACGGCCGGCAAGCCTACGTGTGACCCTCTGAGCCACGTGTCAGTAGGTGTCTAGCCAGCGCTCGGCCAGGCGCCAGGCCAGCTGGTCGATCTGCGCGCGGGCAGTGAACGGCAGGCCCTTCGCGTCTGGGTAGTCGTACTCCACGCTCTGGATGGTGTCCTTCACGAGGTAGAGGACGTAGTAGCCGCCGTCCTCGTTGTCGCTGTTCGTGGCGCGCTTGCGGCTATCGATCCAGATCCAAATGCCCGAGCGACCGTCAACCGTGAGACGGGTCCGACCGTTCTGCAGGTACTGGACGTTGGTGCCACCTGACTCCCCGCGCCAATCGCTGCGACCGGTGCACAGCTTGGCCTGCTGCTCGATGTACTGCCACTCGCGCAGGGCCTGCTGGGTCGATGCATACGGCCAGACCTTCTGCTCGATGGCGATGGGGTCCGTCTCGACGTTGGTCTCGCCGAGTTCGACCTGGTAGAGCAGGTCCGTCTCACGCCCCTGGATGTCCTTGCCGTTCTTGTCACACAGAGCCTGGTGTTGCCCCCCGTGCGCCTTCACCGTGTATTCGATGCCCGGCGAGACCATGAGTGACTTCGGCACGTCCGCCCGCGTGAGCATGCGGGCGAATATCTTGGCCTGCTCCGCGGGAGTGGGCGCCGGGCGAGACGCCGCGGCAGCGACGCCTCCGCCCAGCAACAGGCTGGCTGCAGCCGCCACGGCAACCCACCGTCGGATCGTCATGACGGCGTACCGCCCTGGATCGGATTGGTGTTGACGATGATCTGCGTCGTCGAGAATTCATCGCCGCCGAACACCTCGTTGATGGCCGTCACCTTGACGTCGTGATCCTCGTTCGGCGTGAGGCCCGTGAGGGTGCAGGTCGTCGTCGCGATGTCGCGGCACACGGGCGTGCCGTCGACGGTCACGGTGTAGGTGACGTTGCCGACGTCAGGGCCGCCCGAGGTGACCGAGGGCAGCCACGTGAGGACGACGCTCGTGGACGACGTGATGGTGACGGCGTCGACGAGTGGCGGCGGGGGCGGGCCTTCCGGTGTCGCGAAGGCCGGGTAGTCAGACGTGGGGCCCCAGCCGAACTTGTTCTTGGCCGCGACAGTGAAGGAGTACGTCGCACCATTGACGAGGCGCATCCACAGATAGGTCCCCGCGCACTCGAAGTCCGGAGCGTCCTGGGTTGCCTTGACTGGGCAGACGATCTCTTCGGCGAGCACACCGGCTGAGATCCCCTGCGGGGTCGCCGTGAGGCGGTAGTGCGTCGGCTCGATTCCACCGTTGGGATCAGCGTCCTCCCAGGCGAGGTTGACGGTCGTGTTGCCGACACCGGTGATCTCCACCATCGCCGGCTTGCCCGGCAGGCCGAGCGGGTTGTGCAGCGCATTGACAGTCATGGCACCCGGGGCCAGGCGCGTGTAGGCCTGCACTGCGAACTGGTACTCCAGGCCTGGCTTGAGCCCGGTGAGTCGGTGCTGCCGCTTCTCCGGGCCCACGCTGATCTGCGGGTACTCCGGCTTCTGATTGGGGAACCAGTATCCCTCGTTCATGAAGATAGAGATGGTGTAGCCGAGGATCGGCTCATCGCCGATGTGCTCGGGCTCTTCCCAGGCGAGGGTCGCGGTCGTGGAACCAGCCGCGATCACACGGAAGTCGCGCGGGCCACTCGGCCGCGCATTGGGAATTCCGATGGCCGGGATGGACTCCGGACTCGGGAGGAAGGCCCCAGCGCTGTTGCGGGCCTCGACCGTCACGTCGTAGTGGACCCCGTTGAGAAGGCCCGTCAGCTTGCAGGAGAGGGCCGTGACGCGCTGGCACACGGGACTCGGGCCGGGGAGGTACGACGACGTACGGACGAGGTAGGAGCGGATCGTGCCACCGCCGGTGTCGAGCGGCGGATCCCACGACACCGTGAGCGCTCCATTGTCCGGAACGACCTGAACGTTGAGCGGCTCGGTGGGAGCGATGACCGCGGTGCGCTGCACCGCGATGGGCTTCGACTCGCCCGCCTTCGACAGCGAGGTCACCGAGAACGAGTAGACAACGCCCTTGACCAGATTGGTCACGTTCGCGCACCACTCGCCTGTCGGTGCCGCGCACTTCACTCGCCGCGTCGTCTCCAGCAGTTCGCCGTTGACGTAGACGCGATAACCCGTAATGCCCGTGGCGTCAGCCGGCGGGCTCCACCGCAGGCGCATGAGGGGCTGCGCCGGATCGATGGGATTCTCCTCGGGGATAGCTCTGAGCTCCCGCGGTGCCGCTGGAGCGGCCGCTTGCGCTGGGCTGGTCAGCCCCGCAGTCACCACAGCGGCAGCAGCCGCGGCGACCAGGACCGCGCGAAGGGTGCGGGTGAGCGTCATAGGGGGCCTCCACGGCAAAACGAGACGGTGTCCAGCCCGGACCCTAACAGCGCGACGGCCACCCTGGGGCCGAGGGGACGAAACAGTGGACCCCCGGACAAGTTCGGCCGCCGTCCAGTATCGTCTGGCCTCAATCGGCTGCGTGAGGAGAGCACTGTGAAACGCGTTATTGCACTAGTGGGCACACTGGCCCTGACCACCACTCTGGGAGCCATGGGGGCGATCACCACCGCGGCATCCGCCGCTCCCACGGCTGCGCCCAGCACCGCCAAGGCCACGCCGCGAGCCCCGGAGGCCGGCGTGTGCGGAGCGGGCTCCATGAGCCTGCAGAAGACGGTCCGAGTTCCCTACGACCGCTTCCAGGAGTCACGCGGCGTGACCTACGTGAAGCACTGCCAGGGCCTGCGCATCATCGATGACGCGCTCGCCACGGATGTGGAGTGCACGTCCTCCAACGAGGAGATCCTCAAGCTCCACAAGGACGACCCCAGCTACGTGGAATTCCTCGGAGTGGGCTACGGCAAGGTTCAGGTGAAGTGCAAGGACGTCGGCAGTCCCACTAAGCAGACCTACACACGCAACATCTTCGTCGGCGCGAAGTGGGCAGCCGGAGAGCCGGCGAACTGTGCCCAGTCCCCCAATCTGCAGGCAACTCAGTGGATCCCGTGGGATTTCTTCACGGAGGGCCAGGGACCGCTCTACCTCAAGCGCTGCCAGCTCATGCGCATCAGCGAGGCCAGCGAGGAACTCGAGTGCACCACCCCGAACCTCGATGAGAGCGTCCTGAGCCTGCACGACCTGCAGCTTGAGCATCAGGACTGGCGCGCGGTGGGCGGCGGCTCCGTGAAGCTCATGTGCACCGAGGCCGGCTCGGGCGAGGAGTTCGAGCGCACGATCATCACCATTCAAAGGGGTCCCACGACTCCCTAGTCGCGTGACGTGGACTTGGGGGGCGACCGCAGATGCGGTCGCCCCCCAAGTCATTTCGGTCAGTCGTCGCGGTGGGCGGTCTCCGGGCTGAAAGCCGGCAGGCACACGGCGATGTACGCCGCTCCCTCGGGCGTGCGGTAGCGGATGCGCTCACCCGCTCGGGTGATGACCGCCTGGCCCGCGGTCACGCTCAACTCGCCGTCAGGGGTGTCGATGACGAGGGCTCCCTCGAGGACGACCGTGAACTCGTCGAAGTCGGGGGCCTGGAAGGGCTCATCCCATCCAGCGGGGGCACGCATGTGCGCGATGGAGACTGCAGCGTCGCCCGACGCGACCCGGCCGACGTACTCCTCAATGGTCTTGCCGCCGGGGACGGGGATGCGCACGGGCGCATCGATGATCTCGGCCATGGGACTCCTTCGTCGGTGACTGCTGTGACTGGTGACTGCCGTGTCGCGCGTCAGCGTGCCGGACGATAACTGAGGATCGCGCCTGCCTCCACCTCGAGGTCATAAGCGCCCGAGGGAGTGAGCCAGCCGGAGAACGGCGGCCGCACGCGATCGGTCATGGAGACCAGGACGATGTCGTCGCGCAGGGACACCGCGGTGAGTCGTGCGTCCCCCGGATCGCGACGGACGTGACGCTCAACGGCTGAGCGGATACCCGACGGGTCGAGGCGGATGCGCGATGCCGCACCGTCGGCGTAGTACGCGCCGAGGTCGATCGCCTGCGCTCCCGCGAGCGCTGCCGAGTCGGCCTGCGCCTGGAGTGCTCGGCGGGCCAGGAAGACGGTCGAGGCGTCCACGACGACGCCCAGGGCCAGGATGCAGATGACGATGAAGCCCAGGCTGAGCACGAGGACGCTTCCTTCGTCCCCGGTGCGCGGCCTCATGACGCATCCCGGTAATCGTCGACGACGGCCAGGTGCTCCGCACTCACCGGCACCGCCCCCACCGTCGAATCAGCGAGGGAGTCGGGCAGGAAGGGGAGCCGGACGCGAGTGCTCACGCTGACCCGGATCGTGGAGCCGGGCGCGAGGCATGATCCGTCGCAGTCAATCCGGAGTTCATCGCCGCGCAGCGGCACGCCCTGATCGGAGAGCGCGACTCGCGTGGCCATCCGCGCCGCCGAGCGAGCCTCCATCAGGCTGTCCGCCTGCGTGAAGGCGCGGGCCGACTCGCGTGCCGCCTGAGTGACGGCGTACGCGGCAGATTGCACGCTCATGGCCGCGATCACGGCGTAGACGATGGGGACGATGACAAGCACGACGAGGACGACGAACTCGACCACCGCAGCACCGTCATCGCGTCGCAATCGGCGTAGGAGTTGCTGTCTCACGGCTGCTCCCCGATGGCATGCCCCTCGACGGTGAGCGCGGTCGGGCCCAGTGTGCCGAGCAGCGGCAGCCGGGCCGTGACTCGCACGCGTACGACCTCGACGCCATCGAGTTGCGCACGCGTCGCCACGATGGCCTGGGCCGCATCTCCTCCGAGGGCGCCATCCAGCACATCGCGAGTGCGGGACTCTGCGACACCGAGTCCCGCACCCGCCAGGGCACCCGCCCGAGCTCCCTCCGCCGCCGCGGCGGTCAGGGTGGACCGCACGTGCAGGGCGAGCGTCACCTGGAGGACCGCGAGGGCGACGAGCAAGAGCAGGGGAGTCACCAGCGCGAACTCCACCACGGCACTCCCGCGGTCCCCCCGGAGACGGGAGAGGGTGCTCACGGCCCGGAGACGCTGTTGATCGCGCGGTCGAGGACGCTGGTGAGGGCGTCGTCTGCGACGAGCCACAGCGCGGTGACGAGTCCCGCCGTCATCACGGCTACGAGGACCCAACCGGGCACGTCCCCCCGGTCGCTGGTGGTGATTCTCGCGATGAGACGGACGAAGGTGGTGCGGATGTGCGTCATGTCGTTCTCCTTTTCGTTGGGGTTTCCACCTTGTTGGGGTTTCCACCTTGTTGGGGTTTGCACTCATGCGGGTGTTCCTGTGATGGCGACTTACGAGACGGTGAGCTGAAGGCCGTGAATGCCCGGAAAGAGTGCGATC
>CAYYZU010000087.1:0-7699 GCA_964476205.1 uncultured Actinomyces sp.
CGGGTAGGTGCGCATCGGTAGGTGTTCGAGCGGTGACGTGAACTCGCGTCGCGCGGGCATCCAACGCAAGAGCCGCTTGCGTGCCTGGAGGACCGCCTCGACCCCGACGCTCACGATTGCGGGCGGATCGTCGTAGCGCAGGGCGCGTCGCAGGTGAGGCTCGAACAAGGAGATGCCGATCCACCGCACGAGGGGGCGTAGCTGAGCGGGGTACCACGAGTTGAGGAGGTCAAGAGTCGAGTCGGTGATAGCGCGACCGCCCGCTGAGTAGTCAAAGTGCTCGCGCTCGTAGGCATCGAAGTAGGCAGCGAATGCGTCGTAGTCCGCCGGGATGCCTTGGATATTCATCAACTCACCCATGCGCTGCCAATAGCGCACCATCGACTCGACCTCGACGTCGCTCATGGGTCTGTAGCCATAGTGGTCTATCCAGCGCCGTGCCATCACCGGGAAGGTCGAGAGCACGTAGATCATCTGGTCGTTGGGGATGTCATAGGCTCCGTGCATCCGGTTGAGTCGACGGATCGCCGTCGCGTCGTCGGTCTGACCCCCGATGTAGTTGCCGGCTTCGACCAGGATGACCGCGGTGTCGTCGAAGCGCTTCTCGGTGTGGTCGATGAACTCCCGTGTCCGCGCGAGCAACTCCGCGATCTCGGGCACGGCGAAGGTGTGCACCAGCGCGACCTCTGACGAGTGCTGGCTCTCCCAAGGGAACTCGTGGCCGGTGACGATGCCGAAAATCTCTGCCCACTGTGTCTGGGGATCCATGCCAGCGATCTCACGCTGCCAGTAGTCGCGGGGGAGAGGAAGCTCCATGTGGACAGTGTCCTCCCCTTAGCCCTCCGCGTCGCGGGCGGCCTTGACCTGCTCGCGCAACTCCCGCTTGAGCACCTTGCCCGAGGCGTTGCGCGGAAGGGCATCGACGACTTCCACGGCACGGGGGCACTTGAAGCCCGCGAGTCGCTCACGTGAGTAGGCCATGATCGCCGCGGGGTCGATCGTGGCGCCCGGGACCGCGACCACGACGGCCATGACGGATTCGCCCATCGCCGGATCGGGCATCCCGATGACCGCTGCCTCCGCGACCGAGGGGTGCTCGGCGATCACTGCCTCGACCTCGGGGGTGAAGATGTTCTCGCCGCCGCTGATGATGAGGTCCTTCAGCCGGTCGATGACGAAGATGAAACCGTCCTCGTCGATGCGGCCGATGTCTCCGGTGCGCACCCAGTCGCCCTCCACGATCACCTGCGCTGTCGACTCCGGCTGTCCGAGGTAGCCGATCATCCGTTTCGGCGTACGGAACCAGAGTTCGCCTGCCTCACCGGGAGCCACGTCGAGAAGGGTCCCGGGATCGACGACGCGCACGTCGGTGCCCTCGATCACCTGACCCGCCGCAGCCAGGCGCTCGGGGTGGGTGAGGTCGCGATGTGCGGCGTCCGACAGCGCCGTCACCCTGCCGCACAGTTCGGTCATGCCGTAGACCTGCACGAACTCCGTGTCGGGCATCGCTGCTAGCGCTTCCTCCAGGATCGGTCGCGGGCAGGGGGAGCCGCCGTAGGTCAGCAGGGACAGCGACGCGAGGGCCTGACGCTCCCTGGGCCCGGCGTGCAGCATGCGCGCAAGGACGGCGGGGACGAGGAACGCCCGGGTGCATCCCTCCTCGATGGCCTCGATGAGCGCTTCCGGCGTGGCCTCGGCAAGGATCGTCAGGGGCACGCCGCCGAGGATCGATGCGAGTGCCGTAGCCGCGCCACCGACGTGGAAGAGCGGCATCGACACGAGGACGCGATCGTCGCTGTGCGAGCCCGCCATGATGGCGGACACCTCGGCATTGGCGGCGATTCCCCGATGACTGAACATCGCGCCTTTGGCGGGGCCGGTCGTGCCGGAGGTGTAGATGACGAGGGCGATGTCGTCAGGGCTGGCCTCAGGTGAGGCATCGACGCCCTCCGAGGAAGCGATCCATGACTCGTATTCCTCGTCGAGGTGAACGATCCGCTCGACGGATGGCAACGCTCGGCGGATGGCGCCTTCGCGCTCGGCGAAGGCTTCGCCGAGGATCACGATACGAGGAGTGCTGTCCCCGAGGATGTAGGACAGTTCCTCGTCCTGCAGTCTCCAGTTGGGGACGACCGTGGCGGCGCCGAGCGCTCCCGCGGCAAGGATCACGTCGAGCACGGCGACGTGATTGCGATCGATCACTGCCACGCGGTCGCCCCGGCGAATGCCCGCTGCTGCGAAGGCACCCGTGAGCCGTCGGACGCGCTCCTGCCACTGAGTCCAGGTGAGGCGCCGGTCGCCGAAGATGACGGCGTTGTCGTCGGGGCATTCCCGTGCCGCCCGAGCGAGGGCGTCGCTCAGCATCATCTCGTTTCCTCGGGAGTGCCTAGTGGAGGTAGTACATCGTGTTGGGCATGAGGAAGCCGCGCTTGAGGTGGCCGTAGGACATGTCGCTCACCTGGTCCCCGATGCTCGCCACGATGGTGAACCCGTCGCGCGTGAGGCCTTCGCGGGCGAGGGCCTTGTACTCGCCGTCGCTGAGGTCGGCCCCCTTGTCGCCGCGCATGATGTAGCGGTCCCAGCCCGTGATGCCCTTGGCATTGAGGCAGGAGACCATCGCCGCCTTGGTATCGCGATTGCCCGCGCTTACGAGTGCGATGGTGACGCCCAGGGCCTTGAGGCGATCGAAGAGATCGCGCGTCTGCGGGATGCCGGAGTAGTCACAGGCATCGACGTACTCGGTCCAGGTCGTCGGGTTGAAGGTGAACTGCGGATCCTGCGCCACGGAGTAGGAGTAGCTGTTGAGCAGGGTCTCGTCGACGTCGAAGACCACCATGGCCTTGCATGTGCGAACGGCGGAGGGAGTGGCGCCGCAGCGCTCACGGGTCCAGTCGCGCACGAAGCGCCACGCGGCGAGGGCCACGTCGGCACGGTCGGTCTGGATCGCCCGGCCCGTGTAGTAGGCCTCGACCTGCGGCGCCATGTAGGAGCCGACGTTGTACGTCGACTCCGCGATGGGAGGAAGGTTCTGGCCGGAACCGATGATGGTGCGGCCGGCCACCACGGGGCCAGGGTTGACCGGGAAGGCCGCGGCCTGGGCTGCGGCGGGCGCCACGAGTGCGAGGGCCAGACCGACTCCGACCGACCAGCGGGCGATGTGCTTCATGACAGCTCCGGTGCGGTCTCGAGTTCCTTCATAGCGGCAGGGTCGAGCGTGACGAGTGCAGCGTCGCAGTTCTCGCGCAGGTGCTCGGGTGATCCCGTGCCGGGGATGGGGAGCATGACGGGGGAGCGCTGAAGCAGCCACGCGAGTGCCACCTGCGCGGGAGTGCAGTCGTGACTGGCGGCGATGTGCGCGAGTGGACCATCGGGCGCCACGAGTGCGCGATTGCCGAGAGGGAACCACGGAATGAAGCCGATGCCCTCGCGCGTGCAGTGATCGAGCAGGTCCTCGCTCTGGCGCAGCCCCGCGTGGAAGAGGTTCTGCACGCTCACGATCTCCATGACCTTGCGCGCCCGCTCGAGCTCCTCGATGGAGACCTCCGACAGGCCGACGTGTCGGATGAGGCCCTCGTCTTGCATCTCCTTGATGACGCCGAACTGCTCGTCCTCCGGCACCTGGGGATCGATGCGGTGCAGCTGCCAGAGGTCGATGCGATCGACGCCGAGGCGGCGCAGCGACATCTGCACGCACTGGCGCAGATACTCCGGCCTCCCGACGGATGCCCACTGATCCGGACCCTGGCGGGTGAGGCCACCCTTGGTCGCGATGATGATGCCGCCGTAGGGATCGCCGGCATTGCCCGTGTGGAGCGCCTCGCGCAGGAGGTCCTCGCTGATGAAGGGGCCGTAGGAGTCGGCGGTGTCGATGAAGTCGACACCAAGGTCGACGGCCTCGCGGATCACGCGAATGGCGGTGTCGTGATCGGGTGGGTCGCCCCAGATGCCCGGCCCCGTGATGCGCATGGCGCCAAAGCCCAGGCGGTAGACCGTCATCGGGTCCGACGTACCCAGGGTGAACTGTCCGGAGGAGTGCACGGGCATGGTCATGACGTCATCCCATCATGGAGGCGCAGCACGTAGGGTGACACGGTGCCCTCGCCACCCTCCGCCCGCAAGGGAATTCGTCGCGGCGGCGAGCAATATGAAGCGATCCACGAGGCGCTTGCTGCGGCCGCCCTCGTGGCACTCGCGACCGATGGCTACGACGGGGTGACGCATGCGGCGGTGGCCGAATCGGCGGGCGTCTCAGAACGCACTGCCTTCCGCCACTACCCGACCAAGGTGGAGCTCGCCGTCGCCGGCATCCAGCAGCTGCCGACCTACGAAGGCTGGCTCGAGGGTCCCGGCTCATGCGCCGACCGGTTCCGGCGCGGACTGGCTATCGGCGCTCAGCATCCTGAGTTGATCGTCCCGGTCATCGCCGCTTGCATCGCGCAGCGCAATCTCGAGCCGGAGTTGCTTCGTGCCGTGCGCGAGCATGTGCTTGAGCCGCGGAGGGAGTCCATGCGCACATTCGTCGACGAGGGGCGTCGCACGGGCGAATTGCGCGAGACTCTGACCGCTGAGGCCATGGCTGCCCTCGACCTTGGTCTCTTCTTCCAAAGTGCTGCCGGGATGTTCCCGCTGAGCCGCGGACGCGCACGTGTCGAGCGACTCTTCGGCGAGGCGTGGCCTTTGATGGCCGCCCCAGGCCACGAAGACGACTGAGCTACCGCCCGCCGTATCCTGACAGTGATCCATGTCACTTGCTTCCAATGTGACACCAATGGGTGTCAGATCTACCCTGGTGCCATGTCTTCCATCCGGTTCGCTTCCCTGCCCGTAGCCGCCGCCGTCGTCCTCTCGGTTGGCCTTGCCTCGCCCGCTCTTGCTGAGTGGTCCAAGGCGGGACCGGAGGTCGCTCCCGCAGCAGAGGCCGTGGCCAAGGTGGTGTCACCGGGGATGGTGGGTCCGGAGGTTGTCGACGACTGGGATGTCGCCGACGCGTCCGTGGACGCGGATCCCAAGGACATCCTCGCCGACCTCGAGGCCGGCGAAGCCGCGAATCTCGTGACGGTGCGCATCGAGAACGGCCGACCGGTCATCGAGCGGATCACAAAGGGCACGAAGCGCGCGGCATCGCGAGAGATCCGGCGCCAGCAGGCCGATGCCGATGTGCTTGCCATCGAATTGGAATCTGAGGTGCAAGTGATGGAGGAGCCTGTCTCCCTGCTCCTCACCAATGATCCGCAGCGATCCGAGCTCTGGGGGCTCGATCGCCTTCAAGCCGAGTCGGTGTGGCCTCTGGCAGACGGCACCGGAGTCATCGTCGCGGTCATCGACACGGGTGTTGCGCGACACGTGGACTTGGCCGGGTCCTTTGTGCCCGGCGTTGACCTCAGTGGCGCGCGCGGAGATGGTCGCAACGACGGCCACTTCCACGGTACTCACGTGGCAGGCACGATTGCAGCGACCGCCAACAACGGCCTAGGCGTGGCCGGCGTGGCCCCCGGCGTATCGATCATGCCCGTCAAGGTGATGAACGACCAGGGATCGGGGAGCACGGCAAACGTGGCAGAGGGGATCATCTGGGCGACAGACCGAGGCGCCGACATCGTCAACCTGAGCCTGGGGGGCACATCGCCGTCGTCCGCGATGGAAACTGCCGTGCGCTATGCCATCGATCGAGGCGTCGCTGTCATCGCCTCCGCGGGTAATAGCGGGCTCAGCGGCTCTCCCCTGAGTTACCCGGCTAGCTATCCAGGTGTGCTGGCGGTTGGAGCCACAACCAGCAAAGACGCGCGCGCGACCTTCTCGACTTTCAATTCATCTGTAGACGTCGCCGCCCCCGGTGCCGCCATCGTGTCGACCATGCCGGGCAACGGCTACGCGCCCAAGAACGGCACGTCCATGGCCGCACCCCATGCCGCCGGCGTGGCCGCGCTCGCTCTGCAGCGCGCCCGAGCGGTGGGCATGCCTGTCGATGTCAGCGGACTGCTCATGGCCACTGCCGAGGACCTCGGTGCCACGGGACGCGATGACGAGTTCGGCGCCGGGCTCGTCGACCCCATGGCGGCCATCATCGCCCTCGGGGGTGAGCTGCCGACTCCGGAGTCGCCCGTCAACCTGCGCGCGTCCAGTCAGTGGTGGAGCCGCGGCGTGGTGGAGTGGGACGCTCTGCCCGCCGACAGCGGTGCCGTCAACGTGCGCGTCGTCTTCGAAGACGGGGTATCAGGCTGCACCGTTCCGGCCACCGCGACCTCATGCGTGGTCACGAACCTCACGGGCGCGACGACCTACTCCATGCATGCCATTGCCCTGGGTGCCCTGCGCTCGTCTGCGCCCAGTGTGGCCACGACGATGACGACGCCGTCGCGTCCGGATTTCGCGGGGGACACCCGGGAGTCAGCCGCGTCACTGCCGTTGGTCGGCGGTGTCGATGAGCTTCTCGATATCGACAGTGACGTCGACTGGTGGACCTTCACGCTGCCCACGCGGGTCAACAAGCCCAACCTGACGCTGTCCAATCTTCCTTCTGATTACTCCGTCACGCTGCACGTCATCCGCTCCGGGAGCCTGTCGCGCCTGTGGTCGGGTACGCGCACGGGCAACGCCACTGAGACCGCCGCTGGCGCTTTCCACTTTTGGGATCCAGGCACCTACTACGTGCAGGTTGAGGTGGACACCCGGATGGGCGGGCGCTCGAGCGAAACACAGCCCTATCGACTTGAGCTCGACCTGAGCGGCGCGACTCCGACGCCCACACCCGCACCGACACCGACACCGACACCCACTCCGACGCCTACTCCCACTCCGACGCCAACTCCCACGCCTGCGCCGGGGACACCCGGCGATTCCCGCTCGGGCGCCGCCCAGCTCCCGGCAGCACTCACTGTGCGCTCGGTGATGCGCAACGCCACCGACCAGCAGTGGTGGACGATGACGGCGCCGACTGCGGGGACCTATGTGGTGACACTTAGCGAGTTGCCGCGGGCCTATGCACTGACCGCGTATACACCGTCAAGCAGCTCAAGTAGCTCCGGAAGCTCTCTGAGGGATCGCGTCGTCACCCACACCCTGCTGGCTGGTCAGCGCCTGGACATCCAGGTGGCCGTAAGCTCCGAGGCCTTCTCCGCAACTGACGCCTACCGGTTGAGTGTCCAGACGCCGACACCGACGCCGACGCCGACTCCTACGCCTACGCCGACGCCGACGCCGACGCCCACGCCGACGCCGACACCGACGCCGACACCGACGCCGACGCCGACACCGACACCGGACCCGACGTGGCAGACGCCCGGATCCACCCGTGAGGCCGCAGCCGTCATGCCCGCAGACCTGGTCGCCAGGACTGCATTGACGGACGCTGCCGACACGCACTGGTGGACCTTCACCGCCCCCGCCGCGGGGACCTACGAGGTGCGCCTCGGCGACTTGCCGTCGGCCTACCGACTCGCCGTGTCCCACCCGGGCGGGTCAACGTCGACGGGTAGTTCGGGCACGCAGGACCGTGTGCGCACAATGCAACTTGCCGCCGGGGCCCGTGTCCACATCGCGATCAGCGTGGGTTACGGCACTCCGACGCCCGATCGCGCGTACCGGCTGAGCGTGACTCCACCGGCCGTCGCCGCGGGATCAACCTGGTTTGCCCGGACGGTCCACGGGCTGTGACGGAGTAGCCTCGGCGAGTGATCGACTGGGGACTCGTGTCGTGCGG
>CAYYZU010000088.1:0-7571 GCA_964476205.1 uncultured Actinomyces sp.
CCCGAGCGGCTCACCCTCATCACCTGCGGTGGCCCCTTCGACCCCGCTTCACTGGAGTACACCGACAACATCGTCGTGACCGCCGTCCCGGTCGACATCGCGGATGATCTCGGGGAAACTCGATGAAGGGCGCGAGCATCGTGCTCCTCGACATCGAGCGCGCGGCGCGGAGGGGAGACCGACCGGTCATGGCCCTGGTCGATCCGGCCGACCCCGCCGACCCGGCCCTCGAGACCGATGCTGCCGACGCCCGGCTGGCCGCGGCCTTCCCGACCGGCGGGGAGCCCACCTTCGCCGCCGTCTACGCGCGCTGGTCACCACTCGTCTACTCCACGGCACGGCGCGTGCTCATCGACTCACACGAGGCCGCCGACGTCACCCAGGAGGTCTTCGTCTCCGCCTGGCGCGGACGGGCGGGCTTCGACCCGGAACGGGGCAGCCTGCCCGGCTGGCTGCTCACCATCACGCGTCGCCGGATCGCGGACCACCTCGAGCGTCGATCCCGCCAGGCCGATCCCACCGACACGCCGCCCGCAGATCCGGGGGATGCGCCCGTCGACGAGGCGGTCGACCGTATCCTCGTCGCCGACGAGCTGAGCCGGCTCGGCGAACCCCCCGGCACGATCATGCGGCTGGCCTTCTACGACCAGCTCACCCACGCCGAGATCGCCGAGCGACTCCAGCTCCCACTCGGGACCGTGAAGAGCCATATCCGGCGCTCACTTGAGCGCCTGCGTCATCGATGGGAGGTGGACCGTGGCGCACTGTGAGCCCCAGACGCTCTCGCTCATCGCGCTTGGCGAGCAGCCGAGCGCGGAAGACGCCCTGCACCTCGTCACGTGTGACATCTGTCGCCGCGACTGGGAGTCGATGCGCGCCACCGTCGACGTCGCCCGCGACCTCGACGACGATGACTTGCTCACCCCGCCCGATCACGTATGGGCCGCCATTGCCGAGGAGATCTCAGCCGACGCAGGCACCATCGTGCCGATGCGCTCGCGTCGTCGCGTCGCGCCGTGGATCGCGCTCGCTGCCGCCGTCGGCGTCGTGCTCGGTGGAGTGGTGGGTGCATCTCTCATGCGCTCCGCTCCCCCGGAGATCGTCGCGAGCGTCGCGCTCGAGCCGCTGGCGGACTACTCGACCACGGGCACGGCCACCGTCGAGGTCGTCGACGGCACCGAGATGCTCGCGGTCGACGTAAGTGGCCTGCCCTCAACAGACGGCTACTTCGAGGTGTGGCTGCTCGCCCCCGACGCCTCGTCGATGATCGCGCTCGGCACTCTGCCCGCCGGCGAGAGCACGGTCCTGCCACTGCCCGCAGGCGTCTCGCTCGCCGACTACCCGGTCGTCGACATCTCCGCGGAGCCCTACGACGGCGACCCCGCGCACTCCACCGACAGCATCGTGCGCGGCACCCTTCCCGCCTAGGCCAGCAGCGTCTGGCCGACCCAGCCACCCTCACGTGCGCCGGGCGGCAGCGCGAAGACCGCCGATCCGATCGGCTTGGTCCACTGGTTGAGCAGGTCGATATCCGACAGGGCCTGCTGCACGGGCACGAACTGCGTCTCCAAGTCGGCGGCGTACGCCGTGAAGATGTGCCCGGCGTCAGTGACGCCCGAGGTGTCCTCCCCGAGGTCGTAGTTGTAGCCGCGCCGCAGGAACTGCGGTCCGGACGCGCCGCTGGGCCTTGCCCGCCGGATGTGGGCGAAGTCGGAGATGACGGGGAAGCCGTTGGGCCCGAGTGCCTGCATGTCGGGCTCGTCGAACTCCCCCGTGCCTGTCAGCGGTGCGCCGGTGTCGAGGGTGCGCCCGATGGTCTGCTCGCGGTCGGGGCGATCGACACGGTCCCAGCGGTCGAGGTCCATGCGGATGCGGCGGACGGCGAGCATCGTGCCTCCGGCGAACCACGACGGCGGCCCGTCGCTCCACACGAGACGGTCGAAGTCCTCGGAGCTGCGCGGATTGACGGTGCCGTCGACCTGCCCGAGGAGATTGCGCGGCGTTGTGCCGGGCTCTTCAGAACCGCGCGCGGTGAGGAAGCCGTCCTGCCGCCAGCGGGCGGAGACGAAGGCCCGTGCGTCCTTCCACAGCATGCGCTGCGCGTGCGACACGGTGATCGGGTCGTCGGCGCACACCTGGATGAGGAGGTCCCCGCCCGACCAGCGCTCCTCGAGTGCGTCGATCTCGAAACCGGGCAGCTGGCGCAGCGACGGCGGCCGCTGGTCAGCAAGCCCGAGCCGATCGAAGAACGCCGGGCCGAAGCCGAAGGTGACCGTCAGACGTGACGGCGAGGTGCCGAGTTCGGGCTCGGTGTCGCCGAGCGCCGGGCGCCCCTGAGTGAGGCGCGCCCCGTCGTCGGAGAGCAGCCGCATCATGCGACCCGCATCCTCGCGCGTCACCCCCGGGCGCAGGTCGTACGCGGCGAACACCGCGTACGCCTGCGCCGGGGTGGACACGCCGGACTGATGAGGCCCGTAGAACGGCTCGACCTGCGTGCCGGCCACGGGCTCCGTGGACTGGCTCGCGGCGACCGCGGTCGCACCCGCGGCGCCGACGGCGATGCCGCCCACACCGAGGGCAGCACCGGTAACGAACTGTCGTCGCGAGATCGCCATCGTCAGCCCATCGACATAGACATCGACGGCTCGGGCTCATACGACTCATTGCCGCCGGCGAAGTCCTTGGCGACGGTGGTGTACGTGAGAGTCTCGCCGTTGCTCAGCGTGAGCGTGATGGGGACTTCTACGCCAGGCGCGAGAGTCTCCTTGAGCCCCATGAGCATGACGTGGAGGCCACCGGGCTCGAGGGTGAGCGAGCCGCCCGCAGGGACGACGAAGCCGCCCGGCTTGGCCTGCATGACCATCTCCCCATCAGCCATGACGACCTCATGGAGTTCGACCATGCCCGCGACGGGGCTCGACGCCCCCGTCACGGTGATCTCTGAATCCGTGCTGTTGACAAGCGTGCCGAAGGACCCGGTCATCGGGCCCTCGGTCGCCTTCGTCCACGAGTCGTTGACAGCGAGGGCACCCTCGCTGGCACCGCCGCAAGCGACGAGGCCAGTGGCAGCAAGGGTCAGTACGGCACCGGTCAGCATGATCCGGCGAAGGACATGTGTGTGTGACATGTGAAGCCTTTCGTGTGAGTGAAGTGGCGGCAAGCCGCCGGAGATGCGATTCACACGAAGGCAGGTGGACCTCTCCTCACGACGACGTGGCGAAGGGTCGATGCGAAGACGGCGATGCGCTTGACCGCAGGGACGGGCACATGGCCGGGAGCGAGGCTCTCGCTCGGCGCGAGCACGGTGACGAGTCGCAGGAGGATTCCCGCGAGTGGCGCAGCGATCGTGACGACGATGACAAACGCAGAGAAGGCCAGGGCGTGCATGCCGATCATGGCAGCTCCGCCGTCCACCAAATGCGTGACCGCGTCATCGAGTGCGCCGGTACGCGCCTGGCCAGGCATGCCGTGGGCGTGGGCGCCCACGTGAGCCTGACCCGCGAGCGGCGCGAGGAGCAGGTGGCCGCCCATCTGAGCGCAAGCGCCCAGCGAGACGAGCGCCCACATCGGCGCACGAAGTTCAACGGCCGCAGCGAAGATCAGGGCCGAGGCACTCACGAGGATTCCTGCACCCACGATGGAGAATCCGCCACCACCCGCTGAGTGACCGGTCACCGCGAGTGCGGCAGCCAGCGCGCCCAGAGCGGCTCCGGCAGCGGCGCGAGACATGACGTCAGCGTATCCCCGGCGCGGGGTGGACTGAGGATCCACGCCTAGGATCGGGGGATGGTGGACCTCAAGCGCGAAGCGCATGTCGGGGCCTCCCTGGGCCTCTTCTGGGCCCTCACGCGCGCCTACTCTCTGCTCGGCGATCCGGGGGGTCGGCTTGAGACGTGCGATGACCTCGTGGAGTTCGCCGACAGCCTGCGCACCCAGCCGGTCGTGCGCAGCCGCGGGGGGATGCTCTACACGGCGAGCTACGACGTCTGCGCGACCGTGCTGAAGTCCCCCGACGCGTCCGCCGACATCCCCGAGGCCCGCAACCCCCTCGAGGCGATCCTCCTCGGCCCGATGCCCCCGGCCGACCGCATCGACCCCCTCCTCGACGCGATCATCACCAAGGACGGCGCCGATCACACCCGCATCCGCCGGCTCGTCCAGCCTGCCTTCACTCACCGCGTGATGCAGTCATGGCGGGATGCAGCCGACCGCGTGGCCGCGCAGCTCGTCGATGCGCTGCCGAGCGACCGGCCTGTCGATCTCGTCCGTGACTGGGCGTCTCCGCTGCCGATGGCCGTGATCTGCGAGATCCTCGGAGTGCCCTTCGACGATCGTGACAGTTTCACCGCCTGGGGCAACACCCTCGCGGAGGGACTGGACCGTCCGCGCAGCCTCGGGCACGCGCGCTCCATGGATGCGGCCTCGGTGCAACTCACGACTTACCTGTCCCACCTTCTTGAGCAGCGCCGCCGCGCGCCCGAGGACGACCTGCTGTCGACTCTTGCCCAGGTCGAGCTCGACGGCGAGACCCTCACCGACCGCGACATCGTCGGCACGGCGTCGTTCATCCTGCTCGCCGGGTTCGAGACCACAGTCAACCTCCTCGGCGCCGGCACCCAGGTCCTCATGGAGCATCGCGATCAGTTCGCCGAAGTTGCCGCCAATCACGACCTGATCCCAGCGATGACGGAAGAGGCGCTTCGCTACGTCTCCCCGGTGCAGTACACCTTCCGCACCGCGCTGGCCCCCATTGATCTGCCGGGCGACACGGTGCTGGGCGAGCGCGACACGATCGTGCTCATGCTCGTGGGCGCCAACCGCGATCCTGCTGTCTTCGTCGACCCTCACCGCTTCGACATCCATCGCGACAACGCACGGCGACATCTCGCCTTCGGCTTCGGCGTTCATCACTGCCTCGGCGCGGCCCTCGCCCGGATGGAGGCCGAGGTGGCGTGGCGTCACCTGCTCACGCGCTTCCCCGATATCGACGCGTGGACGCTCGCCGGGGAGCCGGTGCCCAACCCGGGCCGCATGATCCACGGTCTGCGATCCCTGCCGGTGCGCCTCGGCGCACCCGTGCCCGCCTGAGACCGCCATGTCCTCGCCCCCTGCGCGCACGCGCATTCGCTGGTCGCCGATCGTCCTGCTCGAGACGACCAACCTCCTCTCGGGCATGTCCAACGGCGTGGTCACCATCGCGATCCCCTGGCTCGTGCTCCAGCGCACAGGTTCGGTCACCGCAGCCGGACTCGTCGCGGCGCTGTCCGCACTTCCCGGCATCATCGCGAGCCCGCTCGCGGGATGGGCCGTCGATCACTTCGGACGTCGGATCGTGAGCATCGTCTCCGACATCCTCTCCGCGATCTCCGTCGCCGCCATCCCTCTCGTGGCGATGCTCACCGACCTCAACCTTGCGATCATCCTCGCGCTCGCCATGCTCGGAGCGGTCTTCGATCCCGCGGGCTACACCGCGCGTCGCGCGCTCATCCCCGACGTCGCCGCCGCGAGCGGCATGGACGTGACCCGGCTCAACGGCCTGCACGAGGGCATCTTCGGCATCGGCTGGATCGTGGGGCCGCTCGCCGGATCGCTGCTCATCGCCGCGCTCGGGGACACCGCAGCCTTCTGGGTGCCCTTCGCTCTCTTCGTCATTGCCGCCATCCTCATCGGCTTCCTGCGCGTGAGTGACGCCGGGCAGGTCGCCAAGGCCGAGCGCGAAGAGGCGGGCATCGAGCCGCTCACCGCCTGGCAGAACGCCAGCCTCGGGGCCAAGCTCATCTGGCGCGACCACACCCTGCGCGCCATCACGATCGCGGTCATGATCCTCGCGGCGATCTACCTGCCGACCGAGACGGTCCTCCTGCCCGCCTACTTCACCGAGCTCGACTCCCCCGAGAGCCTCGGCTTCATCCTCGCCGCGCTGGCGGCCGGCAGCGTCATCGGATCCTTCTCCTACGGCTGGCTCAACCAGCGACTCACTCGCCGCACGATCGTCTACCTCGCCCTCAGCGGGACGGCCCTCACCTACATCCCCATGGCGCTGCTGCCACCCATCGGCATCTTCGTCACGTTCGCGTTCCTGTGCGGTCTCACGTGGGGTCCGATGCAGCCACTTCTCACGACGATCGTGCAGATTCGGATTGAGCCCGACGCCCAGGGCCGCGTCTTCGGCATCCAAACCGCCGCCTTCTACGTCGCCCCACCCGCCGCGATGTTCCTCGCCGGAGTGCTCGCAGAGAACTTCGGCATCGAGCCCGTGCTATTGGGCATCGCGGGGCTGCTCGTGATCACAGCCCTCGGCATCCTGCGCGTCAAGAGCCTGCACGACATCGATTCGCCTTCTGGGGTCACGGGCACCCCGGACAACTAGGCTCTGGGCACTCCATCCTCGAGGAAGGCCTGACATGAAGACACCCATCGTCACCGCCATCGGTTGCGCAGCCCTGGGACTGTCGGTCCTCGCTGCGACGCCTGCCCAGGCGTCCCACTACTCCCTCGACGCGATGTCCGCCCACATGATGTCGGCTGCTCAGGCGCGGACTCTCGGGGTCGCCGGTGACCACATCCGAACCTTCGGGTACGGCTCGGGAGTCAACGAGATCCCCGATGTCATCTGGCTGTGCGACCTCGATGGTGACAAGGAGGTCGAGGTCGGCGGGTCACCCGAGCTCTACGGGGTCGCTTACTCATCCAAGAAGTCCCGCACCGTGACGATCGCCGGACAAGAGCTCCACGCCTTCCCGAGCGAGGCCGATGCGCGCAAGGCGATGAAGGCCATTCGCAAGGCGGCCACGAAGTGCTCCGGCACCTTCACGGTCAAGGACGATCAGGGCTGGACCGTCACGCAGAAGGCAACGAACGGCCAGGGCGAGACGGCCGAGGGCGACGGCTTCGTGTGGGTCAAGCAGGTCGCCACGGCTGCTGATGCCCAGACCGGCATCGCCGAGAGCGAATACAACACCTTCCGCCGGGTGGGCGAGTTCATCCAGGTCATCTCCATCGAGGCAGCCGGACCCACTGCCACGAAGGTCACGTCGTCCCAGATCAAGACGGCGGACCAGCTCACCGGCACGCTCGGGGCCTACTGGGACTGGTGATACGCGCGGCCCGGTAGATTCCTGCGCCATGGCCGAGCAGGAGCAGGAATCCGTCATCCGCGTACGCGAGGCGCTCGCAGCCGCAGGGGTCGCAGGTCAGGTACGCCGCCTCGACGACTCCGCGCGCACCGCCAAGGAGGCGGCCGACGCCCTCGGCATCGTGCCCGCTCAGATCGCGTCGTCGCTGATCTTCATGGCCGACGGCCAGGCAGTGCTGGTCGTCGCTTCAGGAGGTCACCGGGTCGACACCGCCAAGGTGGCGGAGATCCTGGGTGTGACCGAGGTGGGCAAGGCCACGGCTGACGATGTACGCGCGGCGACGAGCTTCGCGATCGGCGGCGTCGCGCCCTTAGGTTTTCCTGCACCAATCCGCACCATCGTCGACACGGATCTCGCACAGTTCGACGAGGTGTGGGCGGCCGGTGGGCACCCGCACTACGTCTTCCCGACTTCGTTCGACGAGCTGGTGCGGAT
>CAYYZU010000089.1:0-3921 GCA_964476205.1 uncultured Actinomyces sp.
CATCGCCATCGACATGCCCATCGGGCTCTCCGATACGGGCCCGCGGGAGTGTGACGTCGCCGCACGCAAGTTGTTGCAGCCCCACGGCACCCGGGTCTTCCCCGCTCCACCGCGAGCGGCGCTCGATCACGCCGCTGACTACGAGGCCGCCTGCCGCGCGTCACTAGCCGCCACGGGGAAATCCCTGTCCAAGCAGACATGGAATCTCCTGCGATCCATCGCCGAAGTCGACGCACTCGCCGCGGACCCGCGCCTGGTCGAGTGCCACCCCGAGCTCGCCTTTGCACTCATGCAGGGCCACCCGGTCGACGAGCGCAAGAAGACCCCGGAGGGTCGCGCACGCAGGCTCGACCTGCTGCGACGGTGGCTGCCCGACCTCGGCGATCCGGCGTACGGCGACGACGGCCTCGATGCGCTCGCCTGTGCCTGGTCGGCCGCGCGTGTCGCCGCAGGGACCGCACTCACGCTTCCCGCCGGTGAGGTGCCTTCAGACGAAGCGGGACGTCCGATGAGGATCTGCGCCTAGGTCGTTGAGTGGCGCCTCATGCAGCCCGCAGTCGGCGTGTCGCCCCCATAACCCGCCACTCAACGAAGTCAGTCGAAGATCGGGTCGGCCGTGCGGGTGCGCTTGAGCTCGAAGAACCCGGGCGTGCCCGCGACCAGCAGGGTGCCGTCCCAGAGGCGACCCGCGGCATCCCCCTTGGGTGCGGGCGTCACCACCGGGCCGAAGAACGCGACACGCTCGCCATCGGGACCCGGCACGGCGATCACCGGCGTGCCGACGTCCTGTCCGACCAGGCCGATGCCCTCGGCATGGCTCGCACGCAGCTCCGCGTCGAACTCCGCCGACGTGCCTGCGGCGACGAGCGACTCGGGCAGTCCCAGGGCCGCGACCGCTTCCGCGACGGCCGTCTCGTAGTCCTTGCCACCGGGGTGGATCCGCGTGCCGATCTCCGTGTAGAGCTGACCGACGACGTCATCGCCGTAGTCGCGCTGGGCGGCGATGATCGTGCGCACCGGACCCCACGCCTTGAGCATGAGCTCGCGGTACTCCTCGGGCACCTCGTTGCCCTCATTGAGGACAGCCAGCGACATCACGTGCCACCGCACCTGCACGGGGCGGACCTTCTCCACCTCGAGCATCCACCGGGACGTCACCCACGCCCAGGGGCAGATGGGGTCGAACCAGAAGTCCACGGGAGTCGGTGCCGCTGTCGTCATGCCGTGACGGTACCGCCGGAGGCTCCGGAGGGGTCTGCCAGGATGACGCCGTGAGCGAGAATGTGACCCGTGCAGAGGCTGCCGAGCGCAGCCAGTTGATCTCCGTCGACGGCTACGACGTCGACCTGGACCTCACCACCGGCGAACGCGACTTCACGTCGACGACAACCGTCGCGTTCCGCTCGCGCCACGCGGGTGCATCGACATGGATCGACCTCATTGCGCCCGAGGTGCTGTCCGTCAATCTCAACGGTCGCGAACTCGTCCCGTCCGACGTCTTCCAGGGATCGCGCATCCGCCTCGATGACCTCCAGCCGGAGAACGTCCTCATCGTGAGAGCGCGCTGTGCATTCATGCGCACCGGCGAGGGCCTGCACCGCTTCGTGGACCCGGTCGACGACGAGGTCTACCTCTACACCCAGTTCGAGTCCGCCGACGCGCGGCGCATGTATGCGTGCTTCGAGCAGCCCGACCTCAAGGCCCCCTTCACCCTCCACGTGCGCACCCCGGGCCACTGGGTCGTCGTGAGCAACGCCCCCGATCCCGCGCAGACGTCACTCAGCGACGGCACCATGCGCTGGGACTTCCCCCCGACTCCCCCGATCTCGACCTACATCACCGCACTCGTCGCGGGCCCCTACTACTCCGTCCACGACGTGTACGACGGCCCGCACGGCAGCTATCCGCTGCGGATCTTCTGCCGCAAGTCACTCGGGGAGTTCCTCGACCCCGACGACATCTTCCTTCTCACCAAGCAGGGCTTCGCCTTCTTCGAGGAGGAGTTCGGCGTCCCCTACCCCTTCGTGAAGTACGACCAGCTCTTCGTCCCCGAGTTCAATGCCGGAGCCATGGAGAACGCCGCGTGCGTGACCTTCCTCGAGGACATGGTCTTCCGCTCCCGGGTGACGGACGCGGCGTACGAGCAGCGCGCCAACACGATCCTGCACGAGATGGCGCACATGTGGTTCGGCGACCTAGTCACGATGAAGTGGTGGGACGACCTCTGGCTCAATGAGTCCTTCGCCGAGTGGGCAGCGCACCACGCCAACGTCAACGCCACGCGCTACACCGATGCGTGGACGACCTTCTCCAACCTGCGCAAGGCGTGGGCCTACCGCCAGGACCAGTTGCCCTCGACGCATCCCATCGCTGCCGACATGGTCGACCTCGATGCGGTCCGGGTGAACTTCGACGGCATCACCTACGCCAAGGGCGCCTCGGCGCTGCGTCAGCTGGTCGCCTGGGTCGGCGAGGACAACTTCCGCAAGGGCATCAACGCCTACTTCACCAAGCACGCCTGGGGCAACACCGAGCTCCCCGATCTCCTCAGCGAGCTCGAAGCCGCTTCGGGACGCGATCTGTCCGGCTGGACCGCGGAGTGGCTGCAGACCAGCGGCGTCAATCTCATGCGCGCCGATCTCGATCTCGCGGATGACGGCACCTTCCGCTCGGTGACGATCGTGCAGGAGCCGCCCGCTATGCCCGAGGGCGTGGCGCCCACGCTGCGCTCGCACCGCATGGCTCTCGGCCTCTACGACCTCACGGACGCCGGTCTCGTCCGCCGCGACCGCATCGAGCTCGACGTCGTGGGTCCGCGCACCGAAGTGCCTGAGTTGGCAGGTGCCAAGCAGCCCGACCTCCTCCTGCTCAACGACGACGACCTCACCTTCACCAAGGTTCGCCTCGACGACCGCTCGTGGCAGACCGCCGTGGCGCATGTGGGCGACCTCGTCGACTCCATGCCTCGGGCGCTCGTCTGGGGTGCCGCCTGGGACATGGTGCGCGACGCTGAAGTCCCCACGGGCGAGTACGTCGACCTGGTGATCGCTGGCCTGCCTCGCGAGACCGACATCGGCGTGGTGCAGCAGACCCTGCGCCAGGTGAAGACCGCCGTCGATCTCTTCGCCACGCCCGAGCACCGCCCGGCGTACGTCGCGAAGCTCGCAGCCGCACTCGCCGGTCTCATGCGCGCTGCGGCGCCGGGATCGGACCATCAGCTCGCCTTCGTGCGGGCCTTCACTTCGCTCGCGACGAGCGATGCCGACCTCGACACGGTGGCGGGACTCCTCGACGGGTCCGTCGTCCTCGAGGGCCTCGCCGTCGATGCCGACCTGCGCTGGAGCCTGCTCCAGCGCCTGGCTGCCACGGGTCGCGCCGAGCTCGACGCCATCGAGTCAGAGCTCGAGCGCGATGACACGGCAACGGGGCGGCGTCAGGCCGCGATCGCACGCGCAGCCCGCCCCTCGCTCGAGGCCAAGGACCTCGCCTGGGCCGAGATGATGGAGCGCACGGACCTGCCCAATGCGATCCTCGAGGCCACCATCGCGGGGTTCGTCCAGCCCGACCAGGTCGACCTGCTCTCGCACTTCCGTCAGCGCTTCTTCGACGAGATCGTGCGAGCGTGGGACGCGCAGACAATGGAGATGGGCCAGTCACTCGCCATGGGGCTCTACCCAAGCCTCATCGTTGACGCCAAGACGATCCGAGAGACCGACGAGTTCCTCACGCGCGATGACATCAACCCGGCACTGCGCCGGCTTGTCATCGAGGGCCGCGATGGCGTGAACCGCTCGATGCGCGCCCGCGCCGCCGACGCGTAGGACTCGTCGCCGAGTGTGCACTTGTGCTGGACTCCCCTAGGGGTACGTCGCTCCACAACTGCACACTCAAGAAATGAAAGTTCGGCCTTACGGCTGGTCG
>CAYYZU010000089.1:4021-5774 GCA_964476205.1 uncultured Actinomyces sp.
TCGCGCAGGCCGCCCATGACGTCGCCTGTCGTGAACGAGCTCGTCATCGACATCGCAGCGAGCCCGCAGGCGCGATCGTCGAGCGGGATGCGGGCAAGCCGGCCCGTCACGATCTCCAGCTGACGCCCCACAGGATCCACGGCGACGAGCACGCTGCGGTCGGGGTTCGCGAGCCGCTCAAGGAGCGCCTCAGCACCTTCCCGGCCGCCTTCCCAGGCACCGAGATAGGTGCTGAAGGTGAGACCGGACTGCCGCTCCGCGTGCTCGAGCAGGCGCTGGACTTCCGCGCGCTGCGCGGCAGTGAGGTCACCAGCGGGCACTTGCCCCACCCCTCTCCTCGTGATCGGTAGGTCCACCGGCCGTGATCATTCCGGGGCCGCCGGGAGCCTTCATGGTGCCCGCCGGGCTCGACAGCCACAGCGGCTCACCCCCGCCTTCGCCCTCGCTCGATCCCGAGCGTCCCTTGACCCAGCCGGGGGCGTAGACCGCGACCGCAATGATGAGGATCGACAGGACCGGGATGCCGACGAAGAGAGCAAGGGCCTCCAGCGGGGTGTAGCCCGGACCAGGGTCGTCGCCGTCGTAGACCACCCCGCTCTGGGCAGCCGCGGGGCCGGCGAGCGCGAGCGAGGTGACCGCGAGGACGGCCGCAGCCGCGGCCGAGGCAAGCAGGAAGCGCATGCCGCCAGCCTAGGGGAGCGCCTCCTCGACGCTGCCCCGTGGTCTATCCGGAGCGGGGCCGCACCGTCGCGATGAGGGCATCGAGGAGCGGTGCGCCGGCGAGGTCCTCGAGCGCCACCGGAGCGCCGGCCCCGTCCGTCAGCGGCACGCGCCAGTTGGGGTACTCCTGGTCGGTGCCGGGCTGGTTTTGCGCACGGACGTCGCCGACCAGATCGGGAACAGCGATGCCGACCATGCGCGCGGGCGATGCCGCGACGATTCGATGCAGCGCGGCGACGCGCGCATCGACGGACGCCTCCGCGTCGTCGAGCCATCCGCGGTCCACGGCAAGGTCGAGCCACTCTCGTGTCGCAGCATCATCGGACGCGCGCTCCTCAGCTACCGGCCGCGCGAGCAGACCGAGTTCCGCGCGAATGCGCACGTGCTCACCCGCGAGATAGCCCGCCGTCGGTGGGAGGTCATGCACCGACACGCTTGCCAGGGCGTCACCGCGCCACTGCTCCGGCGGCTTGAGCACGCCGCCGGACCCGCGTTCGAACCACAGGATCGACGTGCCGAGGATGCCCCGCTCCTGCAGGAAGTCCGCCACGCGCGGCTCGACGGTCCCGAGATCCTCGCCGATGACGAGCGCTCCGGCCCGATGGGCCTCGAGCGCGAGGATGCCGACGAGAGCCTCGTGATCGAACGCGACGTAGGCACCCTCCGCGGCGGGAGCCCCCTCCGGGATCCACCACTGACGGAAGAGCCCGAGGATGTGATCAACGCGGATACCTCCGGCGTGCCGCAGCAGGGTGCGCAACATGTCGCGATAGGGCACGTACGCCGCATCGGCCAGCGCATCCGGGCGCCACGGGGGCTGCGCCCAGTCCTGTCCGAGCTGGTTGTACATGTCGGGAGGACAGCCGACCGTGACTCCCGCGGCGAGGACATCCTGCAACGCCCACGCATCGGCTCCCTCGCCGGCGACCCCGACCGCGAGGTCGTGGATGATGCCCGCGCGCATGCCGACCTCGACGGCCGACTCCTGAGTGCGCTCCATCTGCTCGTCCAGCAGCCACTGCATCCACAGGTG
>CAYYZU010000089.1:5874-7522 GCA_964476205.1 uncultured Actinomyces sp.
GAGGTAGGCGTACTCCGATATGTCCTCGATCCGCAGGTAGATCGGGTTGGGGAAGCGGCGTGTGGCCGGCAGATAGGGCGAGGGAGTCATCGGCACGAGCGGCGCCGCGGAGTGCAGCGGGTTCACGAGCACGAAGTCCGCGCCGAGTTCGTGGCCCGACCATGCCGCGAGGTCGGCAAGATCGGCGAGGTCGCCTATCCCCCATGACCTGCGCGAGCGCACGGAGTAGATCTGGGCCATGAGGCCCCAGAGCCGCTCGGCCGACACGAGGGCAGGCGGATGCAGGCGCTCGGGTGTGACGACCAGCGTCGACTCGCTGATCCCGTCGTCGCCCATCGCCTTGATGGTGTGCCAGCCCAGCGGGATATCGGCGGGGACGACGAACGTCGCCTCCCCGATGAGCCGGCCATCCACCATGCGCGGATCCACCCAGCGGTTGCTCTGCGCGGGCTCCACGATGCCGCCGTCCTCGAGCTCGATCCACACGCGCACGGCCGACCCATCCGGCACGTGCACCCAGATGTGGGCATACCTCCCGCCGACCGTGACGACGACGGGAGGAAGCATTCGGCGCCAATCGCGGAGCTCGCGGTCGGCCAGCGCTGCCGCAATGGTGGACTGGTCAGTCGGATCCGCTCCCAGTGCGCGCAGCACGCCGGCAATGGCCTCATCCGACGAGCGGCGCAGCACGCCGGCCTGATCCCAGTAGTCGACCGCGACTCCGTAGGAACGCGCGAGGTCGTCGAGGCCCGGCGGGTCGGCCAAGCCGCCGCTGTCGGGCTGGCCCGCGCTCACCAGATCTCCGGGCGCCGTCCGAGCCACGGGCGCGCCTGCTCCAACTGCGCGGCGAGGGAGATGAGGGTGAGCTCGTCGTACGGGCGCCCCACGAGCTGGATGCCAATGGGCAGCCCGGCGCCATTCCAGTGCAACGGAAGTGACATGGCGGGCTGGCCTGTGAGGTTGAAGATCGCCGTGAAAGGCGTGAATCCCTTCTGCCGCTCGAAGTTCACCGCGGAGTCTCCTCCGTCGGTGAAGTAACCGACGGGCACCGGCGGCTGCGCGAGCGTGGGGGTGAGCAGCACGTCGTACGCCGCCGTCGCATTGATCGCACCGCGGGCGAGGACACGCGCGAACGACACAGCACCGGCGAGGTCGATGCCACTCGCCTGCGCGCCGCGTTCGCGCAGGTAGCGCGTGAGTGGCTGCAGGAGCTCCACCTTGTCAGGCTCCACGGGAGTCAACTGGGACAGGACCGACCAGATGGTCTCGAAGACCGGCACGATCACATCGGGCAGCGGCGGCGGGATGTCTTCGACGACATGGCCAAGCTGCTCAAGAAGCGCGGAGGCGGATTCATAGGCGTCCAGACAGTCGGGGTGCACCTCGACGTCGGCGATGACGGGGGTGGCGAAGCGACCGATGCGCAGGACACCCGGCTCGCGTCCCGCCGCGCGCAGGAAGGTCTCGCCGACAGGGAGGCCGGGAGCGGGGTAGGGGTCGTCAGGGAAGGCCCCGGCCATGACGTCGAGCAGCGCGGCGGCGTCGCGCACGGTGCGCGCAATCGGGCCGCTCACGGGGAACTCGCCCACCGGGTCGCGCAGCGGGCCGTTGGAGATGCGCCCGCGGGACGTCTTGATGCCGACGAGCC